>NZ_KV794797.1:65231-65451 GCF_001808895.1 Corynebacterium sp. HMSC070E08 | reverse complement strand
TCTATCAGGGGTAATGAGAACTGAACCCCAGCCGGAGCGCCTGCTGCTCCTCGTCGGCGTGAAGTCTATCAGGGGTAATGAGAACTGAACCCCAGCAAGCTTGGGCATCAGCGGTGGGGGGTGCTGAAGTCTATCAGGGGTAATGAGAACTGAACCCCAGCTGAGGGCGTGCGTAACCGTCTGAAGCACGAAGTCTATCAGGGGTAATGAGAACTGAACC
>NZ_KV794797.1:64848-65131 GCF_001808895.1 Corynebacterium sp. HMSC070E08 | reverse complement strand
GTCTATCAGGGGTAATGAGAACTGAACCCCAGCTCAGTCATGCCCTTCACCTCGGACTCCTGAAGTCTATCAGGGGTAATGAGAACTGAACCCCAGTCCTGCTCTGGGCAGCCCTCGGTGTCGGCGAAGTCTATCAGGGGTAATGAGAACTGAACCCCAGCCTCGGCCCGCACCGCCTATGGTGTGGCGGAAGTCTATCAGGGGTAATGAGAACTGAACCCCAGCTTCTGGATAAATTAACCGGGTGGCGGCGGAAGTCTATCAGGGGTAATGAGAACTGAAC
>NZ_KV794797.1:3908-64748 GCF_001808895.1 Corynebacterium sp. HMSC070E08 | reverse complement strand
TCTATCAGGGGTAATGAGAACTGAACCCCAGCCGATGATGCTGATTCCCTTGACCATGGAGTCCAAGCTGTCACGACGATTTTGAAATTCTTTCCATCTCCTATTGACAGCGGAGCGTCGTAGCCTTAACTTGATTGCTCTAACTTCTTAAGGAGGAACCATGCTACTTGCTGAAGCCTTGGCCGAGCGCGCCCAGGCGCAGGAGCGCCTCAACTCGCTGAGTGACCGACTCGCGGCAACCGTCCGCATCCAGGAAGGCGATGAACCGGATGAGAACCCGACGGATCTCCTCCGTGAGCTGGAGGGCGTAACCAAGCGCATCGATGAGCTCGTCATCGCGATCAACGCCACAAACACGGCCACCCCGTTCGACGAAGAGATCACGCTGATGGAGGCGCTCGCACTTCGTGATGGACTGCTGCGCAAGCGCCGCATCTACCAGGGATTGGCAGAGCGCGCGGGTGCGCGCCACGACCGCTACTCCCGCTCCGAGATCAAGTTCGTGGCCACCGTGCCCGTGCCGAAGTTGCGCGAGCGCGCCGACGATCTGGCCCGCCAGTACCGCGAACTGGATACCCGCATCCAGCAGCTGAACTGGAATACGGAACTGATAACTAAATAGCGACTGCCGCTAGTTGTGCCGCATTCTTGCGGCACGTAGTCATGTCGTTCGACATGTAGTCACGTCGCGCGCCTCATGCGCGCGACGGTAGCCCACACCCTTCGCAGCGAGCGCAACCCTTACTGGGCAGGGAAGAGCCCAGTGCTTCTCAGGCGCCTTCGTAGCGCAAGAAGGCAGGGAGGTTCGATTCCGTCCCACTGTATGGTGTACCGCGCTGGTACGGAGTACACGTGCACATTGACGGGGATAATCCCGCAGTATTGTTTATTGTTTATCACCGCCGCGCTGGGCGGAGAGTGTGGGTGAGGGTTGGGAATGGGGACTATACTTCCGGCGCACTGCTTTCCAATTAAGCTGGTGTGCCATGAGCGAGCAGAAGAACTACAGCACCGATAATCCTTTCAAGCCGGAACTCTGGCGCCCCGTCGAGGGCTTTGAGGACCTCACGGACATCACCTACCACCGTCTCATCAGTGACGGTCCGAAGCCACAGCGTAAGGACGGCATCGTCCGCATCGCCTTCGACCGCCCAGAGGTGCGCAACGCGTTTCGCCCGCACACCGTGGATGAGCTCTACCGCGCGCTGGACCACGCGCGCCGCACGCCGGATGTCGGCACGGTGTTGCTAACCGGCAACGGGCCTTCCCAGAAAGACGGCGGCTGGGCGTTTTGCTCCGGCGGCGACCAGCGCATCCGCGGCCGCTCCGGGTACCGCTACGCCACCGAGCACGAGCACGATGACGCGACTGCCGACGAATCCACTGTCGACACCGCCCGCGAAAAAGTTGAGGGCGGCCGCCTGCACATCCTGGAGGTCCAGCGCCTCATCCGCACCATGCCCAAAGTGGTCATCGCCGTGGTTAACGGCTGGGCCGCCGGCGGCGGGCACTCCCTGCACGTGGTGTGCGATATGACCATCGCCTCCCGCCAGGAAGCACGCTTCAAGCAAACCGACGCCGACGTCGGCTCCTTCGACGCCGGCTATGGCTCGGCCTACTTGGCCAAGATGGTGGGCCAAAAGTACGCCCGCGAGATCTTCTTCTTGGGCCGCACCTATGACGCGCAGCGCATGTACGAAATGGGTGCCGTCAACGAGGTAGTTGACCACGCCGACTTGGAGGATGCCGCCATCCAGATGGGGCGCGAAATCAACATGAAGTCCCCCACCGCCCAGCGCATGCTCAAGTTCGCTTTCAACCTCACCGATGATGGCCTCATGGGCCAGCAGGTCTTCGCTGGAGAAGCCACGCGCCTGGCCTACATGACCGACGAGGCCGTCGAAGGCAAGGAATCCTTCCTGGAAAAGCGCGAGCCCAACTGGGATGACTTCCCGTATTACTACTAGGCCTCCATCGAGGGCTAGTGCCTTCTCTTCCACCCGAAAGATAAAAAACGGGTAATATCCGGGACAGTTAACGCCAGTAACTATAGCTCCCACGGAGGCAACCTTGACCACGGAGAAAATCAATCAGATAACCCGCCCAATCGGACTTGTCCTCTGCCTAATCCTTTTGGTTTCCCTGCGGCACTTTACCGAATGGTCATGGCTGCTACGGGCGGGCGTCGCCGTTGGCGCAACCATCGCCGCCATGCTGGTGCTGGTTTTTATCCTAGGTTGCTTCTCCACAGAAGAAAACACCCCCGAGACACACGAGGCCACTTCTTAAGGCTCAAGCCAGTAGGGAGGGCAGGTAGGGACCTGCCAGCTATCCTAATTACCACCAATCACCTTCACCCAGGGAGAGCCTGAAGTGCTGTATTTCGCCATTGCCCTCGCTGCCATCGCGCTCATTGCCGTCATTGCGTCGCGAGTGTGGATGTTGCGCCGCATCCAGCAGGCTCAGAGGGACGGCGAGCGCCCCTTCGATCAGGAGGATGAGCTCATCAACCCCTATGAGCACCGCGGGCGGTAACCTAGCTAACCGTGACCATCCTCTCCCCTCTGCCTGTCAATCCACATGACCCCGCCGCCATCCTGCCTGATCTGGAAGCGGCCATCGCAGGACAAGCCACCTTCCTGCCCGTCCCGGCGGAGGACCGTACCCGCGCGCAGCTGCTGCGCAACCACATGCGCGCAGGAGAACCCATTGATTCCCCCATCGCGCTGGTCGTGGCTACCTCTGGGTCCACGGGCACACCGAAGGGCGCGCAACTCACGGCTGCCAACTTGGTCTCCAGCGCCGATGCCACGCACCGGGCTCTCGGCGGCACCGGTCAGTGGCTGCTAGCCATGCCTGCCTCCCACATCGCGGGCATCCAGGTATTGGTGCGCTCGCTCGTCGCGGGTGTAGAGCCGCTCTGCCTTGACCTGTCGGAAGGTTTTTCCATCCCCAATTTCGCCCGCGCCGCGCACGAGCTGGCCGCCACCGGGGATCGCTCATACACGGGACTGACCCCCATGCAGCTGGCCAAGGCCATGGATTCTCTCGAGGGAATCGAGGCACTGCGCACCTTTGATGCCATCCTCGTCGGGGGCGCTGCCACCCACCCGCAACTATTGGATTCGGCGAAGAAGCTGCGCATCAATATCGTCACCACCTACGGTTCCTCAGAAACTTCCGGTGGATGCGTCTACGACGGCCGTCCCCTCGATAGCGCTCTTGTTCGCATCGGCGAGGAAAACCGCATCTACCTCGGCGGGCCCATGATTGCGCAGGGCTACCGAAACGTGGACTCAGACGCCTTTATGGTGGATGAATCCGGCACCTCGTGGTTTGCTACCTCCGACGCCGGCGCGCTTCACGACGGCCACCTCACCGTCACCGGGCGCCTCGACAACATCCTGAACACCGGCGGGCTCAAGCTCCACCCGGAGCAGCTCGAGCAGCACATCCTGCGCGTGCCGGGAGTGGAGAGCGTGTGCGTGGTTGGCATCCCCCACCCACGCTTGGGGCAGATGATCGTTGCCGCCTATACCGGATGGGCGGATGTCGGCGATATCCTCGTGGCTCTCGATGACGTTGGCCTTCCCCGGTGGCACATCCCCAAGGATTTCAAGCGCCTGCCTGAACTCCCCACCACCGGCCCCGGCAAGGTTGACCGCCTCGCCGTCGCCCGCACGTGGGGCAGCTAAGCCTCCGCTTCGCCAAAGCTGCGTACGGCAATGCCGCGCGCAGCGGATTCCCCGAGGGGGAAGTGCGCACCGCCGTCGACGGCAACCTCGAGCACACCCGCAACCGAGGGGGCAACGACGGACAATTCCACTCCCGGCCGCACTCCATTTTTATCCAGGTAGCGCAGAAATTCGCCATCCGCGTCAGTGACCTGCTCCACGGTGACGGGGGTCTGCGCGGGGACGTCGATAAGCGTAATGCGCGAGACCGGCTCGGCAGTGCCATCCGGGGCAGGTATGGGATCACCATGCGGATCGCGGGCGGGGTTGCCCAGGAAAGAATCGAGGCGTTCAACGAGCCTGTCGGACGTCGCGTGCTCTAGCATTTCCGCCTCATCGTGCACCTCATCCCAGGTATAGCCCAGAGTGCGCACGAGGAAGGTTTCCAGGAGTCGATGCCGGCGCACCATTGCCACAGCCAGCCGCCGGCCTTCCTCAACAAGCCGAACACCAAAGTAGCGTTCGTGTTCCACCAGCCCCTTCGCGGCCAGGCGCTTGACCGCCTCCGACGTGGTGGGCAGCTTCTGCCCCGCCGCTTTAGCTAGGTCCCCCAGCGGCATCGCGGTATTAGCGCCCTCTTTCTCCTCATAGGTCCAGAGGATCTTGAGGTAATCCTGGGTGCGTTCGGGCAGCTCGCTGATGTGCATACCCCCATCGTAGTTCAGCCTATTGCTTCCAACGGTTTCAGCACTTATGCTCTTTCAAGTTCAATCCATTGAACATCGACATTCACTTTTAATAAGAGAGGTTTCCCGTGAAGAAACTTATTGCGCTTCCCCTCGCTTCCCTCGTGGTCGCAAGCACGCTGAGCGCCTGCACCAGCAGCGACTCCACCGAAGCCCAGAACGATAACCTGACGATCTTCGCCACGACCGGTTACTTGGCTGATGCGGCCGCCAATATCGCCCCGGACGCCGACATCACCACCATGGTCGGCCCCGGCGGCGATCCACACACCTACCAGCCCACCACGCGCGATATTGAAAAGATGCAGGATGCCGACCTCGTCCTCTGGAATGGCCTTCACCTCGAGGCGCAAATGGTGGACCAGCTCTCCTCCCTCGGTGAAAAGCAGCTAGCTGTCGGCGAACAGCTCGATACTGCTGACCTTCTGCCGTGGCCCGAGCAAGGTGACAAGGGCGAAAAACTCTACGACCCGCACATCTGGAATAGCCCCGAGCTGTGGAGCCAGGTCGTCGATCATATCGGCACCAAACTCGGCGAAATCGACTCTGACAATGCCGAAGACTATGCCGCGGCCGCCGATGCTTATGAAGACAAGATTGCAGCCGCGCACGACAAGGCCGCTAAGGAACTCGAAAGCGCCTCCCCGCGCGTTCTTATCACCGGCCATGACGCCTTCAACTACTTCGGCAAGACCTTCGACTTTGAAGTCCAAGCCACCGACTTCGTGACCACCGAAGCCACCAAGTCCGCCACTGAGATCTCCGAGCTCGCGGATACGATCGCGGAGAAGAAGGTCCCCGTTATCTTCCAAGATAACCAGGCGAACCCACAGGCCATCACTTCTCTCAAGGAAGCCGTAGAAACCCGCAACTGGACCGTCACCATCTCGGATGAAGAGCTCTTTGCCGATACCCTCGGCCCGGAAGCCCCAACCGATACCTACCTCGGAGCCTTCGAACATAACGCTAGCGCCGTGGCGAAAGCACTAAGCTAATGCTCAGCGTAGGAAACCTCACCGCCGGCTATCCCCGCACGCCGGTGCTTCACGACGCCTCCTTCACCCTCACCCCCGCGACTATCACCGGGCTGGTGGGTGCGAACGGGTCGGGAAAGTCTACTCTGGTCCGCACGCTGGTAGGGCTCCTTCCGCCTCTAGCCTGCGGGTCGATGACCTTCGATGGCGTCGATCTGGCACATTTTCGGCAGCGGCTCGGATATATGCCACAACATGCGGATATCGACTGGAATTACCCTGCCACCGCCTTCGACATCGCCCTGATGGGCCGCACCGCCGGGCTGCGCTGGTGGCAGTGGCCCAGCCGCGCTGACAAAGACGCCGCCCACGCAGCACTTGCGCGCACCGGAATGCAGGCACACGCGCAGCTGCCGATTTCCGCCCTGTCTGGTGGTCAGCGCCAGCGCGTGTTGTTGGCGCGCACGCTCGTTAGCGAGCCGGAATTCATCATCCTCGACGAGCCCTTCGCTGGTGTCGATGCCGCGAGTCAGCGCGCCATCATGGATGTACTCAAGGAACTGCGCGAGAACGGCGTGACCATCCTGCTGGTGCATCACAACCTGGCGGAGGTCGCCGACTTTTGCGATGAGGTCCTCATGGTCGGCCACGGCCGGCTCATTGCTGCTGGCCCCACCGAGCAGGTACTTACCGAGTCCGCCATTGCCGACATGTTTTCCCTGCCATCATGAACCCACTCGAGCTTCTTCAGAACTACACCTATACCCAGGCACTCCTGGGCACCGTGCTCATCGGTGGCTGCGCTGGCGCGCTAGGCCCACTGGTATATGTTCGCCGCACCAGCCTGCTGGCCGATGCCATCTCGCATTCTTCCCTGCCTGGACTGCTCACCGCCTTCCTCGTGGCCACCGCCATTGGCTGGGACGGGCGAAATGTCTGGCTTCTTTCTTGCGGCGCCCTGCTCACCGGAACCCTCGCGGTGGGGTGCATTCACCTCATCCCGCGGTTAACTCCCCTGGGGCAAACCACTGCGATGGCGGCCACGCTAACCACATTTTTCTCGGTGGGCATGCTGCTCATGCAGTATATTTCCCGCCGACCATTGCCTGGCAAGGCCGGAATCCAGGATTATTTGCTGGGAAATGCCTCCACGCTCACTCGCGCGGATGTACGGTCCACACTCATCATCGGTGGCTGCGTGCTGCTTTTTCTTTTCCTCATTCACACCCGGCAGGCCGCAGTCACTTTTGATTCAAGTTTTGCCCAGGTAGCCGGCATCCGCACCTCGTTCCTCAACGCGGCTAGTTTCTTCGCCCTCACCGCCATCACGGTGCTCGGCGTCAAAGTCGTCGGCGTAGTGCTCATGGTCGCCGTGGTCATCAGCCCTGCCGCCGCTGCCCGCCCCTGGACCACGCGCTTGCTACCTTTCATCGCGCTCTCCGGGTTCTTCGGCGCGGCCACCGCTGCTCTCGGCTGCTATGTCTCCATTGCACACGGCCCGCTGCCCACCGGTCCGGTCATCGTCTTGGTTCAGGCGGCGCTCGTCACCATCAGCCTCCTCAGCAGAAAGCTCGCCTCATGACCCTCGCCGCCACCGCTTGTCTCCTTGCCGTCCTGACCGCCTTGGCCTGTGCTATCCCCGGCACCTTTGTTGTCCTCAAAGGCCAGGCCATGCTGATCGACGGCATCGGCCATGCCGTCCTTCCCGGAATTGCCGTCGGCTACCTCTTTACCGCAGATCTAGATTCACCCATCTTGCTCGTTACCGCGGCCGCTGGCGCCTTGGTGGTGGCGTTGGGAACTGACGCACTACAGCGCAGCCCGCTGGTGACTGCTGATTCCGCCCTCGGATTGGTCTTTCCCGCCCTGTTTGCCGCCGGAGTCATCCTGATTTCTACGCACATGAGCCACGTGCACCTTGATGTCCACGCCGTTCTCGTCGGTGATCTCAACCTCGCGGCCTTCTCCAATCCCAACTATTGCTACATCATGGCCGCAGTGCTGGGTATCAATGCTCTCTTCCTCGCCCTTACACTGCCGCGTTTATCCGCCACGACTTTTGACGCCGATTTTTGTGCCGCACGCGGGGTGCCCACGCGCGTTCTTCACATCATATTTATGACCGTGGTTGCCTGCACCGCCACCGCCGCCTTTCACGCTGCCGGTGCCATGCTGGTCATCGCTCTCATGGTATTCCCGACGATGACCGCGCGGCTGCTTACTCAGCGCGTGCCCACGCTGGTGTTGACCGCCTGTGGCGTTGCCGCTATCAGCGCGGTCGTGGGATTTTGGGTTGCCTATGTCCTTGACGCGGCTACCTCTGCCGCAATGACAGTCACCAATGCCGTTATTTTCGTTGCAGTGCTCATCATCTACCGCTTTCGCCAACGCACCAGCTCATTGCCGCAGCACACCACACCAGTGGCACAATAGTGAGCATGTCTGCCTATTCCGCCACTCCTGCCGATTGGCTCCAGGGTGCTCGCCCGCACACCTGGGCCAATGCTTTTGCTCCTGTTATCGCTGGTACCGGTGCCGCCGCCGCGGCCCACGGTCTGCACTGGGGACGCGCATTGCTGGCACTCATCGTGGCCTGGGCTCTTATCATCGGCGTGAACTACGCCAACGACTACTCCGATGGCATCCGCGGCACCGATGATGACCGCACCGGCCCCCAGCGGCTTACCGGCGGCGGGCTGGCCAAACCGCAACACGTCAAGTTCGCCGCCTTCGCCTCCTTCGGCGTGGCGGCTATCGCGGGCATCTCACTCTCCCTAGCTGCCAACGCCGCCTCGTTCATCCTCGTCGGCGCCGTGTGTATCGCCGGTGCCTGGTTCTACACCGGTGGCAAGAACCCCTACGGCTACCGCGGGTTCGGGGAAATCGCCGTTTTCGTGTTCTTCGGACTCGTCGCGGTCCTAGGTACCGAGTACACACAGGCCGGCCGCATCACGTGGACAGGCCTTGCCTTAGCCGTGGGTATCGGCGGTATGAGTGCGGCGGTAAACCTGGCCAATAACATCCGGGACATCCCCTCCGATAAGGCCACCGGCAAGATCACTTTGGCGGTGCGCCTGGGTGATAAAAAGTCCCGCACGCTATTCATGACCCTCTTGCTGCTGCCGGTACTACTCACCATCGGCCTAGCCTTCGATTCCTGGGCCGCGCTCGCTTCGCTGCTCTACTTCCCTCTCGCGCTGGGTGCTATCCGCACCGTCAACCGCGGCGCACGCGGCCCGAAACTCATCCCAGTACTTGGCATGGCCGGCCGCGCGATGCTGGTGTGGGCGGTTATCAACGCTGTAGCGCTGGCTCTGGTTTAACCACCGATTTAGCGGCCAGCCAGCTCCTCTTGGACCCACTTCTTGTGGGCCTTGCGCTGCGCGGAGTACTCCGCCAGCGTCTGAGTGGCTTCCATGCGCCACGTGGAGAAGATCAGCATGGACAGCGGCAGCGCCACAAACAACGCCAACAGGGCGGAGACCAGCAGCGGAAAGGTCCCGAGAACCGCCATGGCCAGCAGCTGAATCACCGCGGTGAGCACAATGAACAGCACCACGCGGGCAGCCCCGTACTTCCACAAAGCGACGCGGGAGCGGCGCTTGAGCGCCGGGTCCGGCTGGGGCGGTTCGGAGTTCTGGGAGGCGTTGGTGGTGTTTTCTGTCTGACTCATAATTCTCACTTTTGCTTTGCGGGCATTCCGTAGAATACAACGCATGGGTCGATTGATACTACTACTCTTGTTTGTCCTCGCGGCGGTCCTCGTATGGAAGGCCTTTGGTCCGTCGAGTTGGAATAAGAAGGTGCAGCAGACACAGCAGCCGCAGCGCCCCGCAATCAAGGGCCCAGACGATGACGAAGAGTTCCTGTGGAACCTAGAGAAGCAGCGCTTCAAAGAGCGCCGCGCCAGGGAGCGGGAGGCAGAGCGCCAAGAAGAAGAGCGCCGCCGTCGCTCACAGGGTTCACAAGGTTCCCAGAAACCCAAGGCCCCCGAGGACAAAGACAATAAAGCCGACGAAGCCTAAGCCTTCGGCTCGAAGGTCATCTCAAGGCCGAGGGCCTCAGCCACCGCAATCACCTTTTCCCAGCGCACGCCAGAGCCGCCGTGCTCGATGGTGTGCAGCGTGGAGCGCGAAATCCCGGCCTTCTCAGCCAGCTCCTGCTGCAAGATACCGAGTTCTCGGCGGCGCTGCGCAAAGCCCTCACCGAGAGCGATGAGCTGCGGGTTATCGCCCGCCGGCTTGCCCTGTTTGTGCCGCGGCTTAGGGGTATCCGCCATTTAGTTCAGCCCCGCATAGGAGTGCAGGCCGGAGACAACCATGTTGATGAAGAACAGGTTGAAGATCATGAGCAGCATCGCCGCGATGTTGATATACGGCGCGGCCTTGCGGAAGGCCGGCGTCGCGCGGGCGTGCAGGTAGGCGGCGTAGAGGATCCAGGTGGCGAAGGATACGGTCTCCTTCGGGTCCCAGCCCCAGTAGCGTCCCCATGTGGACTCGGCCCAAATAGCGCCCAGTACAATACCCAGGCCCAGAGTCGGCAGCGTCACCACGCCCAAGCGGTAGGCCAAGCGGTCCAACTTCTTAGCAGAAGGAAGCGGGCGGGCAAGCGCACCAAAGAAACCGGACTCACTGCCCTTCGGCTGGAACTCACGCAGCACGCTGAGCAAAGAAGCGATACCGGAGACCACGCCGATGGACGCACCCAACGAGACCACAGTGACGTGGATGGGCAGCCAGTGAGACTGGAGTGCCGGAACCACCGGAGCGGATTCCGCATAGAGCTTGGTGGAGCCGTAGAACATCAGCGCCAGAATCGGCGTGAGCAGCCACGGCCACAGAGTGCGCCATTCCTTGCGCTGCATGGCGATGGTCGCCACCACCATGGCGCCGGCGGTCACCATGAGCACGTACTCGTAGAGGTTGCCAAACGGGAAACGCCCCGTGGCCAGGCCGCGCAGCACAATGGCCGCCAAGTGTAAGGCGATACCCAACCACAGGAGCATCTGCGTCATGCCGCCGAGCTTGTCGGCGTTCTCCCGCTTCTTCGACAGATCCGCGTCTAGGTCAGCATCGGGGCCAGTGCTGGCTGTCGGGGGGACGTCGCCAAGCGCGGCACTGTCTGCCGAGGCCCCCACGCTAGCGAGTTCGCGTTGCTGCGCCACAGCAGTCGTGCGGGAGCGCATCGCCTCGATGATGCTGTGCATCCGGCCGTAGTAGACCAGGGACAACACCAAGGCGAGAGCATAAACGACGAACGCGGTTTGCACCGCGATGTCGGAAAAGTTGGACAGATTTTGATCAACCTGCATGAGTGGGAAACCTTGCCTTCACAATCGTGCCTACACCGTGCTTCACGCACGAGGCTGCATGAGCGGAGAGATTTATGGTGCTCATCAGAGTACCCCCCTTCAGCGGGAGTATCCAACTTTTGACGGATAGCTTTCTCACCTTTAGTCGGCGGAGTAGAGTTCGTCCTCCTCCACCTCATCGGGATCCGGCAGTTCCAGGAGCTCGCGGTGAAGCTCATGGAATTCCTCAGACCAGCCCGCGCGGTCGGTGCGGGCAAGACCGCCCATCTCAATATCGGTGCCACCATTGGCCCCCGGCCGGATGCGCACCCACACGCGGCGGCGCTTGATCACCAGCGAGCCAACCAGGGATACCAGCATGACCAGCGCGGACACGAGAACCCAGCTCTGGAAGGGGTCATAGGAAACCTGGTAGTTCGCAAACTCGGAGGCACCGTCGAAGGTGATCTTCGTGCCGTCGTCCAGCGTGACCGATTCACCCTGGTTCAGGTTGACGCGGTCGATCTTCTGCAGCTGGCCCGTGTGGACCAGGTTGGAATCGAGGGAGAAGAGGGACTGCGGGGTACCCGTGTCCAGGCCGGCATCGCCGCGGTAGATATCGATAGCCACGGCCGGATCCAGCATCGCCGGGTAGGAAGACTGCAACAGCTTGCCGCTCTCGCCGGACCACTCGGCGGTCGGGGCAAACAGGCCCTGGATGGCGATCTGGTTCTGGCGGCGCTCAAACAGGTCCGGGTACATGCCCGCCGGCGGGTCGAAGCGCATCACTCCCGACGAGAGGAAGAACGTGGTGTCAGTGGGCTGAAATTGGATGGTCTGCGTGCGCTTCTCACCGTTAGGCCACTCCACCGTCATGGTCGGCGCAAAACCGTGGCCCTGCAGGTAAACGCGGTTTTTGTCAATGCGCAGCGGGTGATTGACCTGCAGCTGGTAGTCCTCCCAGGTCTCCGGGTCCGTGAAGATGTCGTCGCCGGCGGCATAGGACACGTTCGAGGTGAACATCTCCGCCTGGCCATTGGGCAGGTAGTCCGCGGTGAAGTCGTGGGCCAAGAAGCAGAAGGGGTGCAGGCCGGTGCCGTCGAATAGCGGGCCGGCGCGGAAGGAGTCATAGACGGAGGTGGAGGTGTTGCAGAACTCCGTGGATTGCGCCTGCTCTTGGGTCTGCCCCTGGGAGTTCTTCTCCGTGACCACGATGACCTGTCCCTCGTAGTGCACCAGGCGCCCGGCTGCCATGGTGAGCAAGATTGCCACCAACGCGATGTGGAAGATGAGGTTGCACAGCTCGCGGGCATAGCCGCGCTCCGCGGAGAAGGATTGCGCACCCGCGCGGTCCTTCTCGGGCGAGACCTCGGAGACCCGCCACTTCTTCAGCATGGTTGTGGTGGCCGCTGCGATCTCCTCCGGGGACTTCTCCGAGTGCCCGGTGGCGTTCAGCGGCATCTTTTCCAGGTATTTCGGCGCGCGCGTCGGCGGCGTGCGGTAGGCCTTGTAGTGGTCCCAGGAGCGCGGGATGATGCAGCCCACCAGAGAAATCATGAGCAGGACGTAGATGGCCTGGAACCAGACGGAGGAGAAGACGTCGAAAAGCTGCAGCTTGTCGTAGATCTCCGCCACCTTGCCGTTGGTCTCAATGAAGTCGTTGACGTTAGATTCATTGAGCGAGCGCTGCGGCAGGAGCGATCCGGGAATGGCGGCGATGGCCAGCAAGAAGAGCAGCGCCAGCGCGGTGCGCATGCTGGTCAGCCAGTGCCAGGCCTTGCGGATGTATCTCACGAAAATTCTCCTTTACAGCAGCGTCGCGCCATAGGACACGGTCCACTGGCGGATGGCGTTGATGAAATCTCCCCAGAGCCCGGTCAGCAGGGCCACGCCAACGAAGATCATGGCGATGCCCCCGAGAATCTGGATGGTCCGGGAGTGCTCCCGCATCCAGGTCACGGTGCGCATGGCCTTGGCCGAGCCCAGTGCCACGAGCAGGAAGGGCAGGCCCAGGCCCAGGCAGTAGCCGATGATGAGGACGGTCCCGCGCAGCGCGGTGGTCCCTTCGGTTCCGGCGGAGACGGACAGGATGGCGGCCAGCGTGGGTCCCAGGCACGGGGTCCAGCCCAGGGCGAAAACCCCGCCGAGCAGGGGCGCGCCCAGCCACGTGGTCCAGCGCCGCGGCGCCATGCGCGTGTCCTTCTGCAGCACCGGCACCACGCCCATGAACACGATGCCCATGAGGATGGTAATGATGCCACCGGCGCGCATGAGGGTATCCGCGTTGAGTGTCAGCGCCGAAATGGCGCCGAAGACTGACACGGTGGCTAGGACGAAAACGACGGTAAAGCCCAGCACGAATAGTGCTGCGGCACCGACGACGGCCCAACGCCGGCGCTTGCCGACGCCCACCCCAAGCTCCTCGTCATAGCTCACCTCACCGCCGACCACGGAGGCGAGGTAAGAGATATAGCCAGGAACCAATGGAACCACACAGGGTGAGGCGAAAGAAACCAGACCGGCCACGGCCGCGGCGAGCACTCCGATCAGGAGCGGGCCGGACACGGCGGCATCGGCAAAGCTTTGCCCCATACCGTCAGCGGCAAGGATCACTGTTCTTTCTCCAGCTCGTCGACGACCTCGAGGACATCCTTCTCCGTGATCTCCGTCAGGAAGACCGCGGCAGGGCGGTGCTGCTTATCCAGCACGATGGTGGTCGGTACCACGGAGGTGGGCACGCCACCGAGGGCCGCAGCCGTCTTGAAGGGCGGGTCGTAGATGGAGGGGTACTCCAGGCCGTTATCGGCCATAAAGTCCCGGGAGATCTCCGGGTTGAAGTCCTTGACGTTGATGCCCAACACGGTGCCGACCTTGCGCTTCTGTAGCTCCGAGTGGATGGCCTGAAGGTCATCTGATTCGGAGCGGCACGGCGCGCACCACTGGCCCCAGGAGTTGAGGACGACGATCTGGTCTTTGAAATCCGAAAGCTTGATCGTCGTGGACTCATCCCGCAGGTCCTCACCGGAGAAATCCTTGAGCGGCTTGCGGTCTTCCTCCGCATAGCGGATGGTGGTCTGCCCGCCGGGCGAGATGAACTCGAAGGTGCCGCCGGAAGCCACGGCGTTCTGCGCGTTTTCCTCGCTTTGCGCACAGCCTGCCAAGGCAAACACAGCAAGGACACCGGCCGCGGCGGCGCGGATAGTTCTGCGTCCCATTAGATGTCCTGCGCCGGTTCGGAGTAGAAGATATCGATGATCTCGCGGTCGCGGTAGACCAGCGAGGTCACCGAGGCCAGGTCGCATTCGCGGTCCCACGGCGCGTGGGCCAGGCGCTTGCCCAGCACGGTGCGCTGCACCATGACGATGGGCAGCTGGTGGGAGACCACAATGGCCTCGTGTCCCTCAGCCTTGGAACGGGCACGCTCGGCGGCATCCATCATGCGCGCGGCGATCTCCTCGAAAGGCTCGCCCCACGAGGGCTCAAGCGGGTTGACCATGAGCGGCCAGCGCTGCGGGTTCCACAGCTGCGAGTTCCAGCCCTTGGTGCGCAGGCCCTCGAAGCGGTTACCGGACTCGATGACGCCCTTGTCGACGTCCACCTCCAAGCCCGTCACCTTCGCAATCGGCATCGCGGTTTCCTGCGCGCGCTGCAACGGCGAGGCCGCCAGGTAGGTCACGTCATGGCCTTCGAAGGCTTTCGCCGTGCGTGCGGCCATGGAATGCCCACGGGAGGACAAGTGATAGCCCGGGATGCGCCCGTAGAGGATCTTATCCGGGTTATAAACCTCGCCGTGGCGGACGAAGTGGACGATGGTGGTGGACATATGCCTGTGTCTATCCCCTCAACATGGTTGGTTTATTGCGGGCGCTGCGCGCTGGCAGCGGCCTGGGCGGCAGGCTTGAGAGCTGCCTCGATTACCTCAAAATCATTGTCCGTGAGCGCGTCAGAGACAAACCAGGTCTCGAAGGCTGACGGCGGAACGTACACGCCGCCTTCCAGCAGTGCGTGGAAGAAGGGAGCGAAACGCCAGGTATCGGCTGCCTGCATATCGGCGAAGTTACGGCCCTGGCCCTCGGCGAAGCGGATGGAGAACATCGTCTCCGCGCGCTGGATGTGGTGTGCCACTCCGGCGGCGCTCAGTGCCTCGGTGATGAGGCCGGTCAGGCGGTCCGCGTTGGCCTGCAGGCGCGGGTACAGCTCTTCGTTGGCCAGTTCCAGGGAAGCCAGACCGGAGGCCATCGCCACCGGGTTACCGGACAGCGTGCCCGCCTGGTAGACAGGACCGGACGGTGCCAGCGAGGCCATGACGTCGGCGCGACCGCCGAAGGCAGCTGCGGGCAGACCACCGGAGACCACCTTGCCGAAGGTCACCAGGTCACCCGCTACCTCATCGACGCCGAACCAACCCTTGTAGGAGGTACGGAAGCCGGTCATGACTTCGTCGAGGATCAGCAGGGCGCCGTCGGCATGCGCGATCTCCTTGAGCGCGGCGTTGAAGCCCTCCTCCGGGGCCACGGTGCCCATGTTGCCGGCGGCTGCTTCCGCGATAATGCAGGCGATCTCTCCCGGGTGCGCGGCAAAGGCCTCGCGGACGGCGTCGAGATCGTTGTAAGGGACAACGATGGTATCTGCGGCCGAAGCGCCGGTTACGCCCGGGGAATCCGGGAGCGCGAAGGTGGCCACGCCGGAGCCAGCCGACGCCAACAGCGCATCCACGTGGCCGTGGTAGCAGCCTTCAAACTTCAGGACCTTGGCGCGGCCGGTAAAACCGCGGGCCAGGCGCACGGCGGACATGGTGGCCTCGGTACCGGAGTTGACCAGGCGCACCTGCTCCACGGCGGTGCGCTTGACGATGTGCTCCGCCAACAGCGTCTCGCCCTCGGTCGGGGCACCGAAGGAGAGGCCGTCGGCAGCCGCCTTCTGCACTGCCTCCACGATGGCCGGGTGGGCATTGCCGTGGATCATCGGGCCATAGGAGCTGACCAGGTCGACGTACTCGTTGCCGTCGATATCCCAAAGGCGGGAGCCCTCACCGCGAGCGATAACGCGGGCTTGGCCGCCCACGGATCCGAAGGCGCGGACCGGGGAATTCACACCGCCCGGGGTGACCTTGGTGGCGCGCTCGAACCACTCGGCGGACTGGGACGTATTCTGCTGGTTTAGCTGGCTGGAGTTAGGCATAGCCCACATTGTATCGGTTTTAGCCCTATACAAAAGTTGGAGTCCCCTCGTGTCTTGCAGCCTCCTCTCCACCACCTCGCGAGCACCCTGAGCGCGCTCGCGCTGCGCACCCGCCATGGGAACGCTATGCTGGCAGCACACTGTTGATTCTGCCTTTCTTTAATTAAGCGCTGGGGTGCGCTGTGGGAGGCACTACTTAAGGGGGATTCCCATGGCATCGCGCCGTATTCTTGTCATTTTTGCTTGCCTTCCGCTTTCTGCCTGCGCTGCCACGCAGGCAGAACCTGCTCCGCGAGCCGAGCCCAACCCCACCACCTCGGCCCAGCTGCCTTCCTGGAAGCCTGATGCGGTACCCCAGCCGGTCAACCGCTTGGGTGACACCACCTCCATCGCGCCAGCTCCGGCTGAACCGGAACCTACGGCCGAAGCACCAGCTCCCGCACCCGTAGTAGCCGAAACACCCACGCCACGCGTCGAAGTAGAAACCGTCACCGTCCGCGCGCCAGCGCCCGCACCAGCACCGGCGCCACGCCCGGCCCCACCGCAGCGGCCCAAACCCAAGCTAGAACTGCCCGAGCCTCCGCAGATTCCCCTCCCGCCGGAAGTCCAGGAGGGTCTCGATCAGCTACCCAAACTGCCGCCTTTGCCGAAGGCGGAGGAGATCTACATCGATGTGCCCTTCTAAAAGTCAGATGCCACATACGTTTCGATCAAATAGTGGCAGAAAATCACCCATTTTCGGGACCTTAATTGATCGAAACGTCACCAGACCTCATAGCCTCATACCAACTAAGGGTAGACCCTGATCTACCTCCTATATTCCCCCCACTGCGCATGACAAGACACATGCCCGAGAGTTAATCTGAACCCGATTTCAATGACGGCGTTAACCTGACAGTAAGGGATTCATGAATAAGAAAGCTCTCGGCATCACTGCTGGCGCTATCGCTGCGGTTCTCCTCGCAGGCGGCGGTGGAATGTACGCACTAACCAGTGGGTCTTCCGATATTCAGCTCACCGCAACCGATGTCACGAAAACCACCAAAGAAGACCTGATCAGTTCCGTCTCCGCCTCCGGAACGGTTTCTGCCGAGCGCGAACTCTCACTGACCACCTCGCTGACCGGCCCCATCCAGTCCTTGGACGCGAAGGTGGGCGACCGCGTCGAGGCCCAGCAGCTGCTCGGCCGCATGGACACCACCGAAACCGAGCGCGAGCTCGAGGCCCAGCGCACCTCCCAGGAGGCCAGCAAGCTCGAGGCCGTCCACCAAATCGAGGATGCCCAGCTCCAGCTGCGCCAGCTTCAGGATTCCCTCGACCAAGGCCTCAACCCCGAGGTCAACAGCGCCCAGTCCGCCGTGAACTCGGCGCAGACCGAGTACGCCGAGGCGCAGCGCAAGCTCGACGATGCCCTCGCCGCCAAGGGCGACCGCCCCGAAATTGCCGAGGCCCGCGCCGCCGTCGAACAAGCACGCTCCGGGGTGCGCGATGCCGAGTCCAAGTCTTTCCAGTCCGCACTGGCCTCCCTCGGCACCGCCACCGAGGATCCTTCCGGAATCAACACCGCCAGCGCTTTCTTGAGCTACCTCGATTCCGATGAGGCCGTGCAGGACTCCGAGCGCCAGCTCAAGCAGTCCGAGGAATCCTATGGTCGCGTCCTCCGCGGCATCGACCGCGAACTAGGCGAACAACAGCGCGCCACCGCCGCCTCCTACCAAGCGGTTGCCGATGCCGAACGCGCGCTGCAAGCCAGCAACCTCGCCATCGAACAGCAGATTTCCTCCCAGTCCCAGGCGGTGAACCACGCGGTGGAATCGGCGGCGTCGGCAAGCGCGAACAACGCCAAGGAAAATGGGCCACTGGAGTACCGGCTCTCCCAGGCCGACCTGCGCTCCCCGCTGGCGGGCGTTGTCACCGCCGTCAATGGCCAGGCCGGCGCCCCGGCCGAAGGCCCCATCCTCACCGTGGCGGATGACTCCACGTTGTTGGTGAAGTCCACGGTCAAGGAGGGCGATATCGCCCGCATCAAGGTCGGCGATGAAGTCACGTTCACCTCGCCGTCGAGCCCCGGCAAGGAATACAAAGGCAAGGTCACGTTCATCTCCCCCACCGCTGAGCAGCCCGATGTCGAGGCTGGCGCAGGCGGCGGCTCCGGCAAGCCAACTGGCTCCTCCAAGCCCGAATTCCCAGTGCACATCCGTGTCGATGGCAACCGCGAAGGCCTGCGCCTCGGTTCCACCACGAAGGTGAAGATCATTACGAAGAAGGATAAGAACGCCATCACCGTGCCGCTCTCCGCCATCTTTGAAGAAGGTGGCAAGAAGAACGTCCTGGTCATCGACAACGGCACGATCCAGGCGCGCGAGGTCAAGGTGGCCAGCGAATCTGATTTCTCCGCCGCCATCTCCTCCGGCCTCAAGGAGGGCGAGACCGTCATCAGCCAGGCGGATACCCACAAGGACATGGTCGGCATGTCCGCCTCCGTCGATGGATCCGATGCTGCGGAAGAGAACGCATGAGCCGCCTCATTGAGATGCGGGGAATCGTCAAACGCTTCAACGAGGGCCTCGACAGCGAGCTGACCGTCATCCCGGGCCTCGATTTCAGCGTGGACGAAGGCGAATTTGTGGCAGTCGTGGGCCAGTCCGGCTCCGGCAAGTCCACGCTCATGAACATCATTGGCTTGCTCGACCGCCCCACCGCCGGCGAGTACCAGCTGGCTGGCGTCGATGCGCTGGCGCTTGGCGACGACAAACTAGCCTCCTTCCGCGGCCAAAAAATCGGTTTCATCTTCCAGAATTTCAATCTGATCGGCCGCATGTCCGCGCTGAAAAACGTGGAGATGCCCATGGTCTATGCGGGCGTTTCGACCCACGAGCGCACCCAGCGCGCGGAAGAGCTTTTGGAGATGGTTGGCATGAGCGACCGCATGAACCACCTCCCCAATGAGCTATCCGGTGGTCAGAAGCAACGCGTAGCCGTGGCCCGCGCCTTGGCCAACCAGCCGGAGATTCTGTTGGCGGACGAGCCCACCGGTGCGCTGGATTCGCAGACCGGCCGCATGGTCATGGACTTATTCCACGAACTGCACCGCACGCATGGAAAGACCATTTTGTTCATTACCCACAACCCGGAATTGGCTGATGAATGCAGCCGCACCGTCACGATGAAGGACGGTGTGCTGTCATGAATTTCGCTGAATCCACCAAGATGGCGCTGACGAGCCTGCGCACCAACAAGATGCGCTCGGCGCTCACACTCTTGGGCGTCATCATCGGCATCGCCGCGGTGATCGCCATCGTCACGCTCGGCCACTCCTTGCAGGCCTCGGTTCAAAAAGACTTGGACAAGGTCGGCGCTAATAACTTCACCGTTCAGGTCAAGGAGCGCCCTGAGGAGGGCGAAGAGGAAGAAGCCGACGATCCCTTCATGGGCGGCGGCTATGTCGAGGACGAGTCCTCGATGCTCACCCCGGACATGCTGGACCGCGCCAAGGAGGTCATGGGGGACCAGATCGCCGGCATCAATATCGGCGAGTACAACTCCTATTCCGGCGCCCTCGTGGTCGAGGGCGAATCCGGGGAGGAGACCGCCAACCTCCTCATCCGCCCGACCAACCCGGACTATGTCTCAGGCTCCTCCTATTCCATCGTGGCCGGGCGCTTCCTCAATGAAGACGATATCGACTCCAGCCGGGCAGTAGCCATGCTGGATAAGGAGACCGCCACCAAACTTTTCGGTGCTCCTGAAGACGCCATTGGCCAATACGTAAGCTTCGAAACCCAAGAGGCCTCCCCGATTGAGCTCGCCGTCGTCGGCGTCTTTGAAGAACCGCAAACCGGCCCTCTTGTGGGCGGTGGTCCCAGCCAATCCGCCTTCGTTCCTTACCCGCTGGAAGCCGAACTTTCCGATTCCCCCGGTGCCGGCACCGCCTTCAGCGAGGTCACCGTTCGCGGCAACCCAGACTTGGATAAGTCCGCGGTGGCCAGCAACCTGCAGCGTGTCTTCGATAGCTATTACAAGGACAACCCGGACTACATGGTCAAAGTGACCGACTTCAGCGATGACCTCGCGTCCTTGAACCAGATCTTCACCACGATGAGCCTGGTGCTCGCGGCCATCGGCGGTATCTCGCTGCTCGTCGGCGGCATCGGCGTGATGAACATTATGCTCATCACCGTCACCGAGCGCACCCGCGAGATTGGCATCCGCAAGGCGCTTGGCGCACGCCGCCGTGATATCCGCATCCAGTTCATCACGGAGGCCATCGTGGTCTGCCTCATCGGTGGACTCATCGGCATCGCCATCGGCACCGCCGCCGGCATGGCGGGTGCGGCCGCCATTGGCTCACTCGTGGCACCGCCGCTGTGGGCGGTTATTCTCTCGCTGCTCTTCTCACTGGCTATTGGCCTTTTCTTTGGCTACTACCCCGCGGGCAAGGCCGCGAAGCTGGACCCGATTGAGGCACTGCGCTACGAATAAGTGTCGCGTCGTCGTTTCAAACGACGGCGCCCCCTAATGCACCACCTTCAGCCCCACGATCCCACCAATAATCATGGCGAGGAATAGCACCTTCCATACCGTGGCCGCCTCGTGCCCGGCGGCGAAGGAATAGATGACGGTGACCACCGCGCCCACGCCGGCCCACACCGCGTAGGCCGTGCCCACGGGGATAGACTTCATGGCCCAGCCCAACCCGCCCATCGAAATGGCGCAGGCAACGAAAAAGACCACCGAGGGCCACAGCCGGCTGAAGCCCTCCGACTTATCCAGCGCCGCCGCCCACACGGCCTCGAAAGCACCAGAGAAAATCAACACGAACCACGACATGGCCAGCCCTTTCTGGCCGTCTTGTCGCGTCACCGGGTACGGCTCCCTCGTCCGGGGCTCGCATAAATCGCGGCGAGCCTGCCCACAATAATGGCACACTGGGCGGCATGAAGATTGCATTTCTAGGTACTGGCCGCATGGGCACTGAACTCGCCCGACACCTCCTCAAGAACCATGAGCTCACCGTTTGGAACCGCACCGCCGAGCGCGCGCAGCCGCTGGTCGATGCCGGCGCTACCCTCGCCGATTCCCCCACCGCCGCCGTAGAAGGCGCAGAGGTCATCATTACCTCGCTCTTTGGCCCCGATGACATCCGTGAGCGAGTCATCGAGACCAATCTCATCCCGGACGGCGTGACCTGGATCGATACCACCACCGTCTCCCCTGACGCCGCTCGCGAATTCGCCGCCGCGGTCGACTCTTATGTCCACGCGCCCGTCGTTGGCTCTCTGGGCCCGGCGCGCGAGGGCAAGCTCGGCGTCTATGTGGGCACGCCTGACGACGACCGCCGCGAACTCGCCATGACCATCGCCGAGTCCTGGGCCGATGAGAACAAGCTCATCGGCGTGGAATCCGCCGCCACCGCGGCGATTGGAAAGCTCCTGGCCAACCTAGCCCTCGCCGTTACCGCCGAGGGCGTACTGGAAGCACTGCACCTCGGCGAGTCTGAGGGCCTCGATTCCGAGGTCATCCTCGAGATGCTCGACATCACTGGCCTGGCCTTTATGAAGAATATGAAGGGGCCGTTCATCACCGGCGAGCGCAACACCACTCCGGGTGACTTCACCGTGGATGCCCTGTGCAAGGACGCCAAGCTCATGGAGATGACCGCCAACAAGCCGCTGCCTGCAGTGGCCGCCGCCATCGAGCGCTTTGAGGAGCAGCAGGCCATGGGCCACGGCGACCAGGACTTCTCCTCCATCTTCGTCTTCCGCAACAAGGGCTAGGCCCGAGCGTTTAGACGGCCCGCTTTCCGACGAGCCCGCGCAGCACCTCCTCCAGCTGCGTGTTATCCCCCGTGTCCTGGCTGTGAAAGCGCGCGGCAATAAACTCCGCGCGTACGCGGCTATCACTCGCTAGCCGCTCCACATTAAGTTGGTATCCTGCCGCCGTAACCAGCGCGTCAAAGAACACCGTCTGTGTGCGGGTGTTGCCTTCTCTAAAGCTGTGCACCACATTGAGCTCGCCCCACAGCTCCGCCAGCTTGGCCACAAACTCATCAATCTCTAGGCCGCGCAGAAAATCATCCTTCGCCAGCCCCGCAAACAACTTCTCTGCTGCCTTCGTCATTTCCGGCCCCGCCGGATAGTAGGCATGCCCAGCCTTAATCATGAACTGGTCTGTAGGGGCAGTCCGCTCTTCACCCGCCCATTCATACACATCCTGAAAAAGATGTCGATGTATGTCCTTGAAGTGCGCGTAGTCAAAAGCACCTTCCAGAGGAACTATGTAAAGCTGAGCAATTCGAGCGTTGACGGCAACGGTTTCAAGATGATTCAGTCGTTCTAAGTCTGGCTCCCCAAAGGGATGTTCCTCACTTAAGAAGAGATTGCGCAGAGTCCTCGTACCTGGAATGTAGTAGTCATCCCAATTCTTTTGTCTCATCCCCCGATTCCTCCCATAACTTAATTGAGCTGGGACTTAGCCTTCGTGATAGCTTCATCGACCGTCATCTCTCCTGAAGCGACGGCACGGACAAGCGCTTCCTGCTCCGCATCCATATCGTGCCCAGCCAACAGCGATACCCCCTTGGCAAACGTCACGCTATCTTCAACGCTCTTCCCTGTTCCTACTGTGCTTGTCATGTGGGTATCCTCCCGAGTTTTCAACTACATTTTCTCTCATTTTAGCAGCTCACAACACCAATCCCAAGGGCGCTTCCCATCTCGAGAACAACGTTCAGGGCGTGCATTTTGCTAAACTTCATCAATAAGTTTTGACTATTGTCAGCCGCCCAATGCAAGGAGTTCGCCGCCCACCAATGCTTTCCATCGACGCCGATTATGGGCATTCCACGCCCCTTGGACATCTTGAGAAGGACTTCGCCCCAGGCCGCATCTATGGCCTCGCTGGGCCCAACGGTTCAGGTAAATCCACGTTACTTGCCACGCTCGGCGGTGAGCTTGCGCCTCTCGAAGGCTCAGTGGAGTGCGACGGCCGTCCCGTCGGCACGAAGGAGCAGCCGGGTGCTGTGATTACGGTAGCCGAGCCGGTTTTTCTCCCCGACCTCACCGTGGGCGAGCACCTGGACTTGATAGGAAAGGCGGCAGGGGTGGACGTCGCCAAGCTCTGCGAGCTCTGGGCGCTTGAGCCTCTCCTTCCACACCCTGCCTCGCGCCTGTCCTCGGGCCAGCGCCAGCGCGTGTTTCTGGCTGCCCAGCTGTACCAGCCGGCGCGTGCTTTGCTTATCGACGAGCCCGAGCGCCACCTCGACGCCACCTGGACCGAGTTCCTCGCAAGCGAATTGCGCTACCTAGCCGACGAGGAGAATCGCTGCATCGTCGTGGCCTCGCATTCCGACACCATCACCCAGGCCTGCGACGAGGTGGTGCAGCTGTGATGCGCGTGCTATCGCGGCTAGGTGATGGCATTTGGTACCTCATCCTCGCCGGCATCGTCTTCGGCTTCGGTTATACAGTCTGGCAAGAAGTCGGCGCAGTCCTGCCTATCATCCCGGCCCGCATCGCGCTAACTAGCGTCGCCCCGATTGCCGCCGTCGTGGGACTGCTCGCGCTCATGGTGCTCACCGAGGTTCTCTATCCCCTGCGCGCATTATCGCGGGAGCGTTGGGTCTACGTCGATCGCCCGCGCGGCAGGCTCCGGGGTACAGACTGGATCACGTGGGCGCAGCTGGTCGGCTTCGGGGTGTTGGGGTTCGGCATCTGCGTGTCCACCGGGCTATCCCCGTGGTTCGCGCTTGTGGTGCCAGCCCTGCGTTTCGTCGTGGGGTGGCGCTCGTTCACGCTGGCTTCGCTTCTCAGCGCTGGGCGCACGCGCCTGGTCGGTGGATCTGGCCTTGGCCTGCTTGATTCGGAGGTCACCTCTGATGCCATTGCGAGCCAGTCCGCGTGGATTCCTCGTCGCGCCCATGCGCCCTCCACGTTGACGGGCCTCTTCTTCCGTCGTCTGGGACGACGATGGTACATCGGCGTCGGTGCGCTCGCGGCCCTCGGCTTGACGTTGGGGTTCGCCCCACAGCTCGGGGCGCTGGCTATCGTTGGATTCATGTCCGCGTGGAGCATCGTCGGCGCGGCGGTTGGGCGCGCCGCCTCCTTCGGCCGCGTCAGCGACGATGCATGGCCCGACTGGGGCCTTCCCCTTATCGCTTCTGTGGGCACGGCGCTTCTTGGTGCCGGTGTCCTCCTCTTGGTGTGGAAGCTCTCCGCCATCGCAGTGGTGCTCATCATCGCCGGTCTTAGCTGGGCGTCGTTTAAGCGTTCCCGCCCGGCACAGGTAGACAGCATGTCCATGCTGGATAGCGGCGGCTTCGGTGTTTCCTTCTCCCCCGAGGTGCTGCACTACATCACCCGCGGCGCCCTCGGCCTTGGCGTGGCGGCCCTTGCGCTGGGGTATTAGTCGGGGCTAGTCTTTCGGGCATGAAGATTTTTTCCTAATTCGACGTCACACTTTTACGCGACTTACTCGAAGGTGGATTTCTTCATGCCTATTTCTTTTTCTCATCTCACCGTCACCTGGCCCGACGGCACCCCTTGTTTCACGGACCTCAGCGGCACGTTTTCCTCCCACTTCACGGGCTTAGTTGGGGCGAATGGTTCCGGAAAATCAACGCTAGCCAAGGTACTTGCTGGTCTCATTGCCCCGACTTCGGGAACGGTATCCGCGGGCTCAGTCCTCTATGTCGACCAGGATTTAGGTCTCCATACGTCTGACACCATCGCCGAAGTCTTTGGCGCAACAGAGATCCTCAGTGCCATTGCCCGCATTGAGGCTGGCGAATACTCGGAAGAGCTCGCTGCCGCTGTTGGTGAGCAGTGGGATCTAGCAGAACGCATCGAGGCGGCTCTCGACGCTGCGGGTATCCCCTTCCCGCTGGATCGCACTATCGGCACATTGTCGGGTGGTGAAGCCGTGACCGTAGCACTGACAGCTGCTTTCTTTCGCAAGCCGGATTTCCTGTTCCTCGACGAGCCCACCAACAACCTAGATTCTGCATCGCGCCAACGCTTACTCGAGCTCATTCGCACCGCGGCGATGCCGGTTCTCGTCGTCTCACACGACCGCGAACTCCTCGAGCGCGCGGATTGCATCGCGGAGCTCTACCACGGCACACTCCGCGAGTTCGAGGGAAACTACTCCTCCTACCGCGCAACGATTGATGCCGAGCAGGATTCCGCGCAGGCCAAGGTCCGGGAAACTAAGGCCGAACACCGCAAACAAATCCGCGAGCGCGCCGCTATGCAGACCCGCATCGCCCGCGATGCCCGCCGCGGCAAGAACTTCGCCGCCTCGAAGCGCAAACCCGGCATGGCCATGGGCTTAGACAAGAACCGTTCCGAGCGCTCGGCCGCTGGGCGCTCCCAACAGGCCAACGATGCAGTGGCTGCCGCCCAGTCGGCGCACGACAAGGCGCAGCGCGCGCTTCGCGACGACACCCAGGTCCACATCGATCTCCCCGGCACTGAGCTGCCCGCGGGCACCCGCGTGCTGGTCAGCGATCTGCTGAGTATTACTGGCCCCGAGCGTGTTCGCCTCGCCGGGCCAAACGGCAGCGGCAAGACCACCTTCCTCAACCGCATCGCCCGCGGAGACGTCGAGTACGCGCTGCCCTGCGGGTACATCCGCCAACGCATCGTCTTGCCCGCGGAGAAATCGGTGTTCGACATCGTGCGGGAGGCCAACCCCGGCGCGGACCCGCAGTTCCTGCGCGACCAGCTGGCCCAGATGCTCTTTATCAACGACAAGATCCACCAGCCCGTGGGCCAGCTTTCTGGTGGCGAGCGCTTCCGCGTCGAAATCGCTCGCGTCTTGCTCAGCGATCCGGCACCGCGCTTCCTGCTTCTCGACGAACCGACAAACAACCTCGATATCCCCACCACCGACTGGCTGATTGAGGTGCTCACGAGCTACCGCGGGGCATTCATCCTGGTCAGCCACGACGAGCACGTATGCGAGCGGCTAAACCTAACGCGCACTGTTCACGTGGCCTCATAAACTGAAACCTCTCTAGCGCTCATCCCCTTTTCGTTGTACAGTTTCTTGTACAAGAAGGGAGATAGCTTATGAAAACCATGTCTTACTCGGAATCGCGAGCAAGATACGCCGAGGTCCTACAGTCGGTCGTTGATGACCGTGAGGAAGTCATCATCACTCGCAATGGTCATGAGTCTGCAGTCATCGTTTCCTTAGATGACTACAACTCTCTTCGCGAAACCGCATACCTTCTGCGTTCCCCTCGCAATGCCCAGCGCCTGCTTGACTCCATCGAGAGTCTCAACGCCGGGGAAGCAACGGAGCACGAGCTCGTTGAGGAAGATTAAGCTTCATGATTCTTTCGTGGACAGAGGAAGCATGGGAGGACTACCTCTGGTGGCAAGCTCACAACAAGAAGATCCTCAAGAGAATCAATAGCCTCATTAAAGACATTGCACGAAACGGCAATGAAGGGATAGGAAAGCCCGAACCACTCAAGTTCGAGTTGGCCGGGTTCTGGTCTCGGCGAATTACCGAAGAGCACCGACTGATCTATCGCATTAAGGGCGCGACCATCGAGATTGCTGGGTGCAGATACCACTACTAGCTAGTTGACGAGCGCCTGCGCGGCAGCGCGGGCGCCGGCAATAACGGCGGGCACGCCGACTCCATCAGCCCAGGCGCCGGCGGTGGCGATACCGGGGACGTCGGCAAGCTTGGCGCGGACCGCGGCAACGGTGGCCAGATGCTTTTCGTCATAGCGGGGGATGCCGCCGAACCAGCGCTGCGTGTAGATCTCCTCCACGCCGGCGGCGCGGCCGTCGAAGCCTGTGATCTTCTGCAGGTCATCGAGGGCGTAGTCCACCAGGTCATCCTCCTCCGCGCGCACGAGGGCGTCATCGCCGAAGCGGCCGAAGGAGGCGCGCACGAGGAAGCCCTCGCGCTCGTTCAGGTGCGGCCACTTATTAGAGGAGAGAGTGAAGGCCTTGGCGCGCAGGTCAGGCTCATCGGAGGCGACGAGGATGCCGGTGGCCTCCGGAAGGGAGTTGCCCTCCGGATCCGTGGCGGAGGCGAAATTGAAGCCGACAACCACAGAGGAAGCCAGCTGGACGGTGGACAGCTCCTGGGCGGCCTCGGGGGCTACGGCCTTGAGCAGGCGCGCGGTGGTCGGTGCCGGGGTGGCAAAGAGCACGCGGTCGAAGGGGCCGATAGCCCCCGGCGCGCCCTTGACCTCGAAGGCATCGCCCTTGCGCGTCACGCCGGAGACGAAGGTGTCCAGGTGGATCTGCGCACCGGACTTGTCAGCCAGGGCCTCGTAAAGCTCGGCGTAGCCGCCCTTGAAGGTTCCAAAGACGGAGCCTTCGGCCGGGCTGCGGCCGGACTCGATCTGCTTGATTGCGGCCGACAGCGTGACGGGGCCGTCCTTCGCCAGTGTGTCCAGCGTGGCCGCCAGGTGCGGAACCGTGGCGCGCAGGCCTAGGTCGTCGGCCGTACAGGAGTACACACCGCCGAGCAGCGCGGAGACCACGTGGTCCACCACGTCATCGCCGTACTGCTGGCGAACGAGCTGACCCACAGAGACATCCCCGCCGATCTCCCACTCGAAGGGCTGCTCGTTGGTGATGCGCTCGTTGGTCGCCTCGGAGAAGAAGTCCTGCGGCTCGGAAGGAATACCCATGACCCCGCCCTGCGGCAGGAAGTGCAGCTCGCCGCCGGTGTACACGCGCGGGCGCAACTCCGGATTGGGCTCCACAAAGGAATCCTGCAGGCCGAGCTCCGTGAAGAAGTCCACGGCGTCCTGGCGGCGGCGGATGAAGGCCTCCGCGCCCATGTCCGTCGGACCGCCGTTGAAGGCCACGGTGTGCAGCTTGCCGCCGATGCGATCCGCTGCTTCAAAGACGAAGATGTCGTGGGAGCCCTCAGTGTTCTGCTTGATTTCCCATGCCGCGGTGAGGCCCGCGAGGCCCGCACCGATGATCGCGATCTTCATTTAGCCCTCCTCGTGGATGATGGCGACGGCACGGGTAATGGCCTCCGCCTCCGTGGTCGGCAGCACGCCGTGGCCAAGGTTCCAGATGTGTCCACGCAGGTTGCCTGCCGCGCGGGCGGCATCTATTTCTGCCTTGATGGCGCGTACTTCCTTGCGCACCGCATCCTCGCCGGCGAACAGCAGGGCTGGGTCGAGGTTGCCCTGGAGAATGTCCGCGTTGACGCGGGCCGCGGCGGCATCCATGCTCACGCGGTAGTCCACGCCCATGACCTCAGAACCGGCCTCCGACATCGCGCCGAGCAGCTCGCCAGTCCCCACGCCGAAGTGAATGCGCGGCACGCGGCCTTCTGCGACCTTAAGGATCTGCTCCGAATAAGGCAGCACGAACTCGCGGTAATCGCGCTCATTGAGGTAACCCGCCCAGGAATCGAAGAGCTGCATGGCGTCGATGCCGGCATCCAGCTGGAGCTCCAAGAAAGAAATGATCGTCGGGGTCAGGCGCTCCATGAGCTGGTGCCAGGTCTCCGGATCGGAATGCATGAGCGCCTTGGTACGCTCGTGGTTCTTCGAGGGGCCGCCCTCAATGAGGTAGCTGGCCAAGGTGAAGGGTGCGCCGACGAAGCCGATGAGGGCCTGCTTGTCGGTGAGCTCGCTCAGAATGATCTCAATGCCTTGGCGGACCTCGGGCACATCCACGTCGAGGATAGGCAGGTTGTCCACGTCCTCCGTGGTGCGCACGGGTGCATCCATGACGGGGCCGCGGCCGGGGACGATCTCCACGCCAACGCCCGCGGCTTTGAGCGGGACGACGATATCGCTGAACAAGATGGCGCCGTCGACATCGTGGCGGCGCACCGGCTGCAGGGTGATCTCCGCGAGGAGCTCCGGCATGAAACAGGAATCCAGCATGCTGATTCCCTCGCGCACCTTGCGGTACTCCGGCAAAGAGCGCCCCGCCTGGCGCATGAACCAGACGGGCGGGCGGGAGGGCGTGTGGCCAGTAGCGGCAGCAATTAGCGGCGCATCAGACAGTCGAGACATACCGTCCATTATGAATCAAAAGTTGGAGTAGGCGCCAATCAGGAGTTTTGGGCGCGACGGGCCTTGATGAAAGCCGTTGAATCCGGGTGAAAGAGGAAGTAGATGGCCACCATGAGCGCCATCGGGATAAGCAGCAAGAGCAGCCCGCCCACGCCCGCGATCAGCGCCGCAATGCTGACGAACATGGTGTAGGCAGACACCGCGGTGATGATGCGGCGC
This sequence comes from Corynebacterium sp. HMSC070E08, assembly GCF_001808895.1. NCBI lineage: Bacteria > Bacillati > Actinomycetota > Actinomycetes > Mycobacteriales > Corynebacteriaceae > Corynebacterium > Corynebacterium sp. HMSC070E08. The sequence goes on along the minus strand of NZ_KV794797.1, from coordinate 35,652 downwards.
GCCCATACTGAGCCGCTTGCCAGCTGCGCGGAGCAGGCCGCGATGATGACGGCACCCACCACGTTGGAGATGGCCGCAAAACGCGTGTTGAAGCGGATATAGTCCACCTGCTCCGGGCTGAGCTGGGTGTTCGTCACCGATGTATAGGAACCAAAGATCCCCACCATTCCGGCGGTGAGCATGACAATTGCGGCAATCACGCAGACCCAGTAGGCAATGTGCAGCTGCGAAGGCCAGGTGGAAAAGTCTTGCTCACCCTGCTTCTTAGGGCGGCGTGGGCGGCGGTTATAGTCCGCGGGACCGGGGCGCTCGCTCATCGCTTGCCGTCCTTGTTGTCTTCTTTCTCCCTGTCCTTTTCTTTATTGTCCTTGTTCTTCTTCTCGCGCTCCTCCAGGTTTTCCTGGCGGCGCTGCTCCTCCATCTCCTTGCGCATCTGGCGCAGCTGCTCCATCTCGCCGGTGTACTCGAGCACCTCTTCCTTGGTGGAGAACATCAAGCCCATCACGGCCGCCACGCCGACGAGGATCTGCACGGCACCATCGAGTAAGAAGAGCCAATCCGGCGCGCTCGCCCCGGCGGGGCTGCTGATGAAGACGATGAGCACGCGGAGGCCAAAGTAGAGGGAGAAGGCGAACCACAGGCGCCGGCCAGTACCGGCTGCCTTGGAGTTCTTGTGGATAAAGCCCAGCATGATGCCCAACAGCACCACGATGGCGAGTGAAATCAGCGAGCTAAACGCCACCGAGCCATAGCCCACGAGCTGTACGAGGGCATCGCTGACGTCCTGCCCGGACTTCTCCGCTGCGGACTCCGCCGTAGTGCGGGCCTGGGCAAAGAGCTCCTCCCTATTCAGCAGGGTCAGCACGATGCTCAAGACCAGGTGCACCACCTCGAGCACCAAGGCAACGGTCCACACCTTGAGCATGAGGGAGACGGCTTCGGTGCGCTTGGCCTGCTCCTTATCCGGCTCCGTATCCTGCTTCGCCGGCTTGTGTGCCGACGGCGTAGTGTTCGGGCTGAACGTCACGATTCTCCTTTTACTTGAGCAAGCGGGCGGCGTCCGTGGCGAAGTAGGTCAGGATCTGATCCGCGCCCGCGCGCTTGAACGCGGTCAAGGACTCCAGCATAACGGCCTCGCCATCGATCCACCCGTTCTGGGAAGCGGCCTGAATCATCGCGTACTCGCCGGAGACCTGGTATACAGCTACCGGCACGGAGGAGCGCTCGACAGCACCGGCCAGCACATCGAGGTACGGCAGGCCAGGCTTAACCATGACGATGTCCGCGCCTTCCTCGATGTCCAGGTCCACTTCCAGCATGGACTCGCGGAAATTACGCGGGTCCTGCTGGTAGGTGCGGCGGTCGCCCTCCAGGGAGGAGCCCACGGCATCGCGGAAGGGGCCGAAGAAGGCCGAAGCGTACTTGGCCGAGTAGGCCATGATGGCAACATCCTCGTGGCCGGCCTCATCGAGGGCCTCGCGGATCGCGGCAATCTGACCATCCATCATGCCGGAAGGGCTGACCATGTGCGCGCCAGCACGGGCCTGGGAGCGGGCCATATCCTGGTAGAGCTCCACGGTTTCATCGTTGAGCACGCGGCCCTGGTCATCGACCACGCCGCAGTGGCCGTGGGAGGTGAACTCGTCGAGGCAGGTATCCGCCATGACGATGAGGTCATCGCCGAATTCCTGACGCAGCTCCGCAATCGCCACGTTGAGGATGCCCTGCGGGTCCCAGGCCACGGAGCCGGTCGCGTCCTTATCCTCTTCGCGCGGCACGCCGAAGAGGTCAACGCAGGTCACGCCCGCATCGAGGGCCTCGTGCGCGGCACGCTTGAGGGAATCCAGGCTGTGCTGCTGCACGCCCGGCATGGAGGGGATATCACGGGGTTCGTTCAGACCGTCGACCACGAACATCGGGAGGATGAGGTCGGAGGGGCGCAGCGAGGTTTCCGCAACCAAATCCCTAAAAGCCGGGTTCTGACGTAGGCGGCGGGGGCGGCGAGCAATGCTCATGAGTAAAAACTCTCCTTTGAGCTACGAGAAAATTGAACTACCTTCTCGACTCTAGTCGCCCCTCTCCTGCCCGCCCAGAAGCGGTCTACGCCGTCTTCTTGCGCGAGCGGCGCTTCTTGCGCGGAGCAGGAAGGTTGCCGGCAGCGCGCAGGGCCGCGACGTGGTCAGCGAGGGCGTCGACAAGCATCGGCACGTCCGCGACCTCCGGGACCACGTCCACGCGCAGGCCCACTTCCTCGGCCGCCGCCTTGGTGGAGGGGCCGATGCAGGCGATGATGGTGCGGGCATGCGGCTTGCCGGCAATGCCGACGAGGTTGCGTACCGTCGACGGCGAGGTAAAGGCCACGGCGTCGAAACCGCCAGTCTTGATCATGTCGCGGATCTCCGCGGCCGGCGGGGCCGCACGAACGGTACGGTAGGCCACGACATCATCGACTTCCCAGCCCAAGTCCAGCAGGCCAGTCACCAGCGCCTCGCCTGCAATATCGGCGCGCGGCAGCAGCACACGCCCCACAGCGTCGATGTCTTCAACATAGTTTGGGAAAACCTCGACGAGACCCTCGGCGTTCTGCTTCGTTGCCGGCGGCAGCAGCTCCGGGACCATGCCCTTAGAGCGAATCGCATCGGCGGTCTTCTGCCCCACCGCGGCGAGGTGCACGCCGGCGAAATCGCGGGCATCGAGGCCGAGTTCCGCAATCTTCTTCCACACCGCGCTCACCGCATTGACGGAGGTGAACACGACCCACTTGTAGCGGCCTTCGACGATACCCTTGATGGCGCGATCCATCTGCGCCGGATTGCGTGGCGGTTCCACGGAGATGGTGGGCACCGACTGCGGGATAGCGCCGTGACCAGCCAGACGGGCGCTCATCGCCGCGGCCTGCTCCTTCGTGCGCGGCACCAGCACGCGCCAGCCATAGAGCGAACGGTTCTCCCACCAGGAGTACTTCGAGCGATCATCAAAGCTGCGACCCAGCGTGACCACGAGCTCGCCCGGCAGCTCAGCATCAAGTTTGCCCAGCGTGCCCAGCGTGGTCTCGTGGGTGCGCTGCAGGCGCGTGGTGCCGTGAACGGTGACATATGCTTCCGTCTCCGCGGGCATTCCGCGCTCCACCAACTCGGCGGAAATGACCGGCAGGTCATCCGCCGTGGCCTGCAAAACCAGCGGCTGCGTCGCGGTGGCCAGCGCGTCCCAGTCCGCCCCTTGCGTGATATCAGCCTCGGTGTACGTGGCACCGAGAGCAATGCCCGCAAAGGAGGGAACCGTCGAAGGCAGAGACATGCCCGGAACCACCTGGAATTCCATGCCTGCGTTGGCCACGGCGGTAATCTCCGCCTTGATGGATTCGCGGTTGAGCGGGTTACCGGTAACCAGGCGGATCACGTCGTGGCCCTCGGCGCGCTCGAGCGCGTTACGCAGTTGCTTGACGACGTCCCCCTCGACCTCCTCAAAGACCGCCGCCGTCGGCGGTGCTGGGCGCGGCGGCTTGCGGCGCGCGCCCGCTTCCTTGGCCGCGGCGCAGATGCGCTCGTACTCTTCCTCGGCGGCGTCGAGAAGCTCCTGCGGAACCGGCACCTGCTGCGCCACCATGTCGCGCACGCCCTGCGAAACCCCCGCGTCGGTGACAACGTTAGCGGTGGTCTCCAGAACCTCGCGGGCGCGGACGGTCAGCAGATCAGGATTACCTGGGCCGGCACCGACGAAGACGACTTTGCCCAGATCAGACTTACCCAGCTCAGGCTGGGTATCCGGCACGGCATTGCTCATAAGGTTCTTTTCTAGTTTGTGGGTTCCGAGTGCCCCAGCGCCGAAGCGTGGCAGGCGCGGGATGGAGATAAGAAAGCCCCTCACTCGCGAGTTAAGGGGCCCTTAATCATTGCTCTCAATGATCGTGTGCTAGATACACACTAAAGGAAAAGGCCCGAAACCAAAAATCTACGTGCGATTACTCCGCTGCCAGTAGGTCTGCAGCTCCCTGCGCGAAGAGCTCCTTGGAGACCGCGCGCCCCAATTCTTCAGCCTCGTCCGCTGTTCCCTGAGCCTGAGCGATCAGCTGGCGGGAGCCGTCGAGAGCGAAGACCCCACCGCGCACGACAAGCTGATCGCCCTCCCAGTGGGAGGTAGCGGCCACCGGCGCGGTGCACCCAGCCTCCAGTTGGGAGAGCACGGTGCGCTCGGCGCGGGTGGCGGCGGTAGCGGGGGCGTCGGCAAGCAGGGCGATGGCCTTCGCCGCCTCGGTTCCCTTCACTGCCTCGATGGCCAGCGCGCCCTGCGCGGGCGCGGGCATGAAGAACTCCGGATCGAAGACCTCGGTGGCGCGATCCGCGTAACCCGCGCGCACGAGGCCGGCGTAGGCCAGGAGGACAGCGTCGAGCTCTCCGCTGGTGACCTTGCCCATGCGGGTATCGATATTGCCACGCAGCGGACGGATGTCTAGATCCGGGCGCATCGCGCGCAGCTGGCTGATGCGGCGCGGCGCAGACGTGCCCACGCGCGCACCCTCCGGCAGCTCCTTGAGGGTCAGGCCATCGCGGGCAATAAGTGCTTCGCGCACGTCCTGGCGCTGCGGAACCACGAGGTCGAAGCGCTCGTCGGCAGCCGTGGGCAGGTCCTTAAAAGAGTGCACTGCGATCTCGCACTCGCCGCGGTCGACGGCCTCACGCAGGGCCTGGGTAAACACGCCCACGCCGATGCGCTCCACGGGAGCCATGTTGACATCCCCCTGCGTGGTGACGATGTGCAACTCGGCTTCATAGCCTTCCTGCTGCAGCCACTCTTGCACGTGGCCAGACTGAGTCGTGGCCAGGAGGGATCCTCGGGTACCGATCTTCAACATCTATGCGTCCTTTTCTTCCTTAGTGCTTTCCGCGGCTTCCATCTGCGCGGCGTCCGGCAGCTCCGCCACGTCCACGGCGACGCCGCTGCCCTCCAGCTGGAGTCCAAAGAGTTCCTGCAGCGCGGTCTCATGACTCACGGTTCCAGAGTTAGCCGCGAGCTGCTTCGCGCGAACCGTGGGCTCGTGCAGCAGCTTATCCGCAACACGCTTGAGCGCGCGATTGATATCTCCCATCTGGCGCTCGTCCAGCTCCGGGTGCTTCTGCTCCATTCGCGCCACCTCGCACTGGACCAGGTTTGCCGCCCGCTTGCGTAGTGCTGATACCGCCGGGACGACGTCGCGGACGCGCTGCTCGGAGGCATAGGCTTCCAGCTCTTCGCTAACGATGCGCCGCGCCTGCGTGTGCGGGCTGGTGCCGGCTGCCAGGTCGGTGTCGGCTGCCTGCAGGGAGTTGCTGAGCCTCTCGATGTTGACCAAATCGACTCCCTCGACCTCTGCCACAGCGTCATCAATATCGCGCGGCAGAGAGAGATCCACGAGCATCAGCTCGCGGTCGGCTACGTGATAGCGCTCGACGTCGGCCGCCGTAATAGTGAAACCCTGGGCTCCCGTGGCGGAAATTGCCACATCCACATCCCGCAAGGCCTGGGCGCGCTCCGAGAAGTCGATAACGTCCGCGTACACGCCCGCCTCATGGGCATGCTGTGCCACGCGCTCCGCACGGGCAATGGTGCGGTTCGCGATAATTAGCTGCGCACCCAGGCGCCCCGCGTGCGTTGCCGCGAGCGAGGCCATCGCGCCTGCGCCCAAGATGAGCACGCGCTTGCCCGCGAGATCTTCCCTGCCCATGCGGCTCAGCGCCTGATCAAAAGCAAAGGAGACCATGGAGGAGCCCGCCTCATCGATCTCGGTTTCCGAATGCACCCGCTTGCCGGTACGCAGAGCGGACTGCGCCAGCGCATGGATGCACGGGCCGACGGTTCCTTGCTCCGAAGCAAACTGGTAGGCGGCTCGCACCTGACCGATGATCTGCTGCTCACCTACCACCATCGAGTCCAAGCCTGAGGCCACCATCATGAGGTGCTCAGCGGCGGCGTCGGCATAGCGCACATAGAGATAGGAGCGCAGCTTCTCCTCCTCCACCCCGGAAACTTCAGCGAGGTTGCGCACGACATCCTGGACCCCGGTGTGGAAAGAGTTGGTGACGGTGTAGACCTCGAGGCGGTTGCAGGTGGAGATAATCATCGCCTCGCTCAACGAGCCTGCCGACACCATGGCCCGGCAAGTGTCATTCTGCACGGTCTCGTCCATGCTCAGCTTTTCCAGCAGCGCCACCGGCGCCGACTGATGCGACATGCCCACGACGAGCACACTCATGCACAACCCTCCAGTTTTGCATCATCCCTTTGGATGACATAGATCATCCAAAAGACTACTAGTTGTCATCTCGTTTCCGAAACTCACGGAAGTGCCCACAGAAAGCTAGTCCGCCAGCGCCTGAGCTAACTCCTCATTGTCCACTTCCCAGCAGGAGAATTCCTCTCCATCAATAACCACAACAGGAACGCGATCGCCGTATTCCATGGCCAGCTCTGCATCCTCATCGACGTTGCGCACCTTAAGCTCTGCCCCAGCGTGACGGACCACCGGGGTAATCTGCTCCAGCACGCGCGCGCAGGAGCCGCACGTGGTACGCACCATCAGTTCGACGACGTGGGACATAAAGCTCTCCTCGGTAGGACGTAGAACGTTTCGCGGTTTACTATGGACACGTTAGTCCGCCCACCCTATGAAAGCTGAACGCGTGCCCCTCCCGCTCCCTCCTGGTATGCCCGATTCTCCCCGCGAGTTCCTTGCCAATTGGACCGCAAGCAGGGGAAACTTGCGCAATTTCCTGGAGCAACAGGCTTTCGCCCCGCTCGGCGAAGAGCACCAGCGCGCAGCCGGTGAGGCGTCGGCAGCCGCCGCCGTGGAGCACCTCTTCGGTATCGACCTGGACGCCTTCTCCTCCGGCATCGATTCCGTCCAGGGTTCCTTCGAATCGGCGGGGTCGCGCTCCATAACCGAGCCCGACCCAGACATCCCCCAAGACGCCGGCGCTGCTGCCTTCTTCGACGTGGATAACACCTTGGTCCAAGGGTCCTCGCTCGTGTCCTTTGCCTTGGGCCTCGCGCGGCGTCGCTACTTCAAGCTCTCAGAGATCCTTCCCATTGCCTGGAAGCAGCTCAAGTTCCGCATTTCCGGATCGGAGAATGCCGCCGACGTGGCCGCTGGGCGCGTGCAGGCGCTCGAGTTCGTCAAGGGTCGCTCGGTAGATGAGATGGTGGCCTTGTGCGAGAGCATCGTGGACCAATCGATGGCCCGGAAGGCCTACCCGGGCACGAAGCAGCTGGCGCAGATGCACCTCGACGCCGGCCAGCAGGTGTGGCTGGTCACCGCCACCCCCGTGCAGCTGGCGCAGATTCTGGCGCAGCGCTTCGGTTTCACGGGCGCGCTCGGCACCGTGGCGGAGGTTAAAGATGGTCGCTTCACCGGCCGCCTCGTCGGCGATATCCTCCACGGCCCAGGTAAAAAGCACGCCGTGGCGGCGCTGGCCACCTTGGAGAACCTCGACCTTGAGCGTTGCACTGCCTACTCCGACAGCGCCAACGATGTCCCGATGCTCTCCATGGTGGGGACCCCCGTGGCCATTAATCCCGACTCCAAGTTGCGCGATATCGCCGAGGAAAAAGGTTGGCTCATCCGCGACTACCGCTCGGTACGCAAGGCCGTGCGCACCTACGGCCTCCCGGCACTCGCCACCGCGCTCTTCTCCTATGGCAGCTGGCGCTTCGTGCGCCGCTAACTGCTGTTTTGAGCCTTAGTGCGCAGCATGTCCATGCACATGACCGCACCAATCAACCCTGCATGCTGCTGCGGGTCCAGCCCCGGCGCGATGCTGAGGCGGTAGGTATTCTTACCGGCTAGGAACCTGCCCACGCCTCCCCACTCGTTGCGCACCTCTGCCAGCGGCTGCCCCTGGCTGGTAATCGTGATATTCCAATCCCAGACATCGCCTTCAATCTCGATCTCCGGGAAGCCCTCCATTTCTAGGCTCAGGCGCGTCTTGAACATGGCAAACCGCTTGGTCACGATCGCCATGGGCTTCTCGACGCCCGGCAGATACACCTCATAGGTATCCTGCACGAAGTTGGGCGGATCCTTGATCACCATGAGCGGCTGTTGCGGGTTTCCCTGCTCATCCGTGAAGGCAACTTGAAGGCTGCGGGAGGCGTTGAAGAACATGTCCTTCAGGCTCGTCGACTGCAGAATCGTCCCGACGGGCACGCCCTCGTCATCGGCGATCAGGAATTCATCCTGCATGAAGGACTTGGTCTGCGAAATAACCAGGCTGTCAAGAGTGAGGAGTCGAGGCAACATAGTTCGCCATTTTACGTACGCGATGAGCTCCTGTGGGGTGAGAAGGATGACACTCCCCACTCGGTTTATAGTGACAAATACACGATCCATAACTCTCACCCAGATATCCCAATAATGCCTGGTAGAGATAGATGTCCGGGACATGTTTTATAGTTCGTTTAGAACATATCATCGACACTTCAAACCCGGGGGATACCGTGAATACCGCCACCCAAACCGCCTACTTTTCCCATATGAACCCTGACTGCGCCCTCGCCGTGGAGCGCAGCGCCGCTCGCCGTGCAGACTACCGCTCGTGGGTAGCTGCCATGCCAGACCTCGATGAGGATTTCGGTGTCGCGTGCCAGAGGTTCGTCACCAAGCTTGGCGTCGGGGACTACACCGTTAGTGAATGCTGTCTAGCCGTGCACCGCCTCACGGAGCTACCGCAGGTCAAGGCCCTACAAGACAGCCAGTTCTTGCTCGATATGAAAGCGCTCATCACCATCGACCGCACCTTGACCAAGCTGGGCGCGCTGCCTGCGGAAACACTCGCGCTTATCGACGACGCCCTTGTCACCTTCTTCACCCCTACCTCCCCGAACCAGGTCTTTCCCACCCCAGCGCAGATTGGGCGAAAGGTGCGCGATATCTGCAAGAGCATCAACAAGTCTTTTTCCTTCCGCGATTCCCCGAAGAAGGACTCATATACTTTTACCGATACTGGCGAGCGCGGCATCCTCGAGCTCAATACCGATAGCGCCACGGGCATGATTTTGGATGGCTACATCAAGCAGGCAGCAAAGGAAAACGGCCTTTCACAGGCCGATGCCCTGAAGAAGCTCATCGCCGGCAGTATCTCTCCGCCCGCGACCGTCATTCTGCACACCTATCAAGCCAGCGATATCGACAACGCTCCCACCTTCGTCCAAGGGCATGGTTGGACGTCACAGGACATTCCCGCAACACGCACGCGCGACCTTTCCTCGCAGCCGCCGGAGTCAGCCAGCTACGTTTGTTCAGAGCTCATCCGCAAATACGTGGAGGGCCGGGACGGCACCTGCCGCGCTCCGGGATGCAACCGGCCGGCCTACCTGTGCCAAATGGACCACCGCATTAACTACGCCGATGGTGGCGCCACGCACCCGCGCAACTTGGCCAGCCTGTGCCAGCACCACCACAACATGAAGACTGATGGGCGCGCGCACTACATCATGGATCCGCATACTGGGGACATCGTGTGGCTCTACGAGGACGGAACGTGGGCCATGACGGAGCCGACTGGCCCGCTGGCAAAGAAGACGAAGCGTTGGGCCCAGACGGTAGCCCAAAAGATCACGGCCACCCGCGAGCGCGCCTACGAGGAAGCACAAGAGGCTCACAACGCGCACGACGCTGCCGAGGAACCCCGCACCCCCAGCACCCCGCAGGAAGATATTCCGTTCTAAGCGGTGTCGTCGTTTGAAACGACGGCGCGGTCATCTGAAATGACGGGAAGGAGAAAAGATACCAGAAACTCCCCGCCACGATCCTGAAAGGACCATGCGGGGAGTTGCAGGCGAAGCTTTACTTGCCCAGCTTGCGACGCTGAACGCGGGTGCGACGCAGCATCTTGCGGTGCTTCTTCTTGGACATGCGCTTGCGGCGCTTCTTGATGACAGAACCCATAGTAGGTTTCCTCACTTTCGGTATCAGTACGTACGTAAACCGGCCGGCAACGCCTGGAATGAAACCACACACGGTGCACTCGTGGCGGCCCCTGCGAAACAGGGAGACACAGGCATACCAGTGCCGAAACGAATGCTCACTATCTTACCTAGCGGCCTGCCCAGCACCAAAACTAAGGGCAGCGCCCACCGCCGCGGACCGCGAGGGTCCGCAGTGGTGGGCGCTGTCAGAGAGAGGTGTGCGCTAGGCTCCGTACACGGAAGCCTCAAGGTATTCCTTGACGGCGGATTCGTGAACGCGGAACGAGCGTCCCACGCGCACTGCCGGCATGTCACCTGCATGAACCAACCTGTACACCGTCATCTTGGAGACACGCATGATCTCCGCAACTTCGGCGATGGTCAGGAAAGTTCCCTTATCTTCATTCGTCATAGTTTATTTAACCCTTCAGCACGTGACGCGCTGTAGGCTTCCCCTCCCACAGGACTATCACGCACGCGCTCCTGCCAGCTTAGCGTGAAACCTGTGACTAATGCGACCCAAGTGCTAATTCTTTCCTCTTTCACACCGTTGTTCCCCATCAAGCCCGAATGACAACAGGTGTCACATCGCTCCCAGGGCGGTGGAGAACTCTAGGCAAGTTCCTGCGCACGCTGGGAACATGCCTCAGCGGCGCGGAAAAAGGCGCCTCGAAGTCCGGACTCCTCGAGCTCGCGAAGGGCAGCGGCAGTGGTTCCCCCCGGGGAGGTTACCCCTGCGCGCAAAGCGACCGGATCCTTACCGGATTCAGCCAACATTTCACCCGCGCCCTGTGCAGTGCGGGTGGCCAGCTTCTCGGCAACGTCGCGGGTGAGGCCGAGTTGTACGCCGGCATCAATGAGCGCTTCGGTGACTAGGAAGTAGTAGGCAGGTGCAGAGCCGGCCAGGGCGGTAGCGGCATCGATGTGTTTTTCTTCGATGACGGCGACCTCACCGACGGCCTCCAGCAGTTTGACCACGCCGTCGAGCTGCTCCTTCGTGACGTGGGAACCACCCGCGCAGGTGCACATGCCCTTGCCCACCAGCATGGGGGTGTTCGGCATGACGCGGACGACGGGAACGCCCTCGCCGGAGGCCTTCTCCAGGGTGTCGAGGGTCAGACCAGCCGCCATGGAGGCGACCACAGCTGTCTTGGGGATGTCGAGGCCCTCGAGAAGCTCGACGATGGCATAGGGCTTCACACACGCAAAGATGTAGTCGGCGCCGTCGATCGCCGCGGCGTTATCGCTGGTAACACTCACACCGTAAGTGTTCTTCAGCTCCTCACCGCGCTCGGAGCGGCGGTTGGTCACCACAATGTCTGCGGCCTCGTAGCCTGCATTCACGAGCCCGGAAACTAGGGCCTCGCCGATTTGTCCTCCACCAAGTACTGCAATTTTTGTCATGCTTCCCAGGGTGCCAGAAAGGCTGGAACGCGGCCACCAGGTCAAGGCTTTGCCCGCAGGTTGACCCCGCGCATACAAAAGGCATCTGTCAGAAGGCGTTTTCCAGGGGTACAGATGCCTTCTGACAGATGCCTTATAGAAAGTGTCTTGTGGAACAGGTGCTTACATCACAACGAGCAGCGGGCCGAAGGTAAGCACGAGGCCAGCGACGGCTGCGAGGAACATCGACAAACCATCGCGGCTGGTGCGCAGTGCGTGGACGATTCCGACGATGACGCCGGTGACAACGACGCCGAGCACAACGACGACGAGGCGGTCGAAGCGGTCCCAGAGAATTTCAAAGCCCTTGAACACGATGGCACCGAGCACGATACCCACGAGGGCGAGCAGGACGACGGCAAAGGGGTTGAGCTTGCCCTCCTCTTCGTCGTGGTAGTCCTCGTCGTATTCTTCAAGGTCCTGATCCACTGCCTCGAGCTCACCGGTGGTGACGGTGTCATCCTCGGTTGCTACCAGAGCCTGTGGTGCGGGCTTGTCTGCGACCTTTGTTTCGGCCTTATCGTCGGTCTTTTCTTCGACCTTCGGCTCGGCCTTAGCCTCAGTCTTCTTTGCCTCAGCCTTCTTCTTAGGCTCGTCCTTGACCTTTTGGATAACGCGCGTGTCCTCGTCAGAGGGCTGGGAGCGCTTGGTCTCCGACTCAGCTGGCTTCTCTACGGGGACAGCGGCGGCCTGAGGCTTGTCAACCTTCTTCTTGGATTCCTCCTGCTGAGGAGTCTCCTGCTTAGGCTGTTCCTTCTGCTCCTTTTTCGGCGCGGGAATGACCGGGGCCGTTTCATCGATGGAGACGCTGGAGTGTTTTGCCTCGGCCGGAGTTGCCTTGACTTTCTCAAGATTGCCGGTCAGCTCCGCAACCGAGATGCCGCCTTCATCAAGGCTGCGACGACGGCGGCGCGGGGTCTTCTCCTCGCCGGGTCGGTTCTTCGCGTTACGGGCCAGCAGCTCCGCAACTGTCAACTGTTTCTTGTCAGCCACGTTTCTTTCCTATTCCAGTCCCTTATCGGTACGGCGCAAAATGACACCTTCTCGGAGAGCCCAGGGGCAGATCTCCAACTTTTCGATTCCCAGGGCACGCATGCTCGCCTCGGCAACAAGCGCGCCGGCGACGATCTGATGCGATCGGGTAGAACTTACACCCTCAAGGTCTGCCCTGTCAGCTGCAGTCATACGAGAGATGAAGGAAATCAGCTGGCGCAGACCCGGTGCAGTGAGGGTGCGCTTGACGTAGGGACCCGCCGATGACGGTGCGGCACCGGTCAAACGAGCCAGCGTGCGGAAGGTTTTCGAGGTTCCCACGGCCAAACCAGCGGGGCCCAGCGCGCGCATTTTATCGGCCACGCCGACCAGTTCCGCGTCAATGTAATCCCGCAGCAAGTTCACCTTGGATTTCTCCGGCGGGTCAGTATCAAACCAGTTGTGGGTCAGGCGGCCAGCTCCCAGGTCGAGGGAGAAGGCCATCTCCGGATGCTCGTCGGTACCCGTGGATAGCTCCAGCGAGCCACCACCAATATCGAGGTTGGTAATGCGGCCAGCGGACCAGCCGTACCAGCGACGCGCTGCCAGGAAGGTCAAGCGCGCTTCCTCCTCGCCCGACAAGATCTCTAGGCGCACGCCGGTTTGCTTTTCCACTTCGTCAAGGACCTCAGCCGAGTTCGTGGCTGAGCGCACGGCGGAGGTAGCAAAGGCGATGAACTCATCACAGCCCAGCTTCTGGCCCAGCTCAGCGGCCTCACCCACGGCGGAAATGAGCTTCTTCATGCCCTTCTCGTGGATGTTGCCGTCCTTGTCTAGCTGTTCCACCAGACGCAGCGGGGTCTTCCAATCGCTCATCGGCGAAGGCCGCCCACCGGTTGCGGCGTCGACCGCAACAAGATGGACGGTATTACTTCCGACGTCTAATACACCTAATCGCACGCCTCCAGAGTAGTAGGTCTACCGTGGGTAGGTGTGAATCGCCCGAAATCGAATGAAGTTTACCTGGGTTTTCCTGCCTCCTCCCCCGCGGCAGCATCCATCTTGGCCGGCCGCGAAAAGGCCCCCAACTTCCCCAGAGAGTGGTTTGAATTTACGGATCCGAACGATCCACTCCATGTCTTCTCTATCGACCTGACCTGGCTCGAATCGCACTATGCCTGCCAGTTTGGAACGGAGAGGTGCCACGGCATCGATAAGCAACAGCCCGACGTCGGCTGTTGCGTGCACGGCGCCTACATGGCTGATGAGACGGATCGGGAGCAGCTTCACGACGCCGTCTCCCGCATGCCCGCCCGCTTCTGGCAGCACCGCCCAGAGGGGGTAGATGAGTTCCTCCAACACGGAGAACCTGAGGAGCTGGAACCCTGGCTGGAGTGGGATGAACTCGACGGCGACGATGGCGAGCCGGAACCGGCGCTCAAGACGCCGCTTGTCGACGGCGCCTGCATCTTCGCCAACCGCGCCGGCTGGCCCACAGGCGCGGGCTGCGCTATCCACCAGTGGGCGCTCGAGGCGGGCGAGGAGCTTACCGTGGTCAAGCCCGAGGTGTGCTGGCAGCTGCCCATTCGCCGACACGAAGACTATGAGGAGCGCCCCGACGGGGAGGAAATCCTGCGGACCACTATCGGCGAATACGATCGCCGCGGGTGGGGCAACGGCGGCGAGGACTTCGATTGGTATTGCTCGGCGGATCCCTCCTGCCACATAGCGGATGAGCCGCTGTGGAAGTCACAGAAAACCGAGCTCATCGCGCTACTTGGCGAGGAGAGCTACGAGATTCTGGCCAAGCACTGCGAGGCCCGGGCGCGCTCCGGGGTCGACTTCCCACGGCACCCGGCGGATCCTCGCGCTTAAGCCTCGAACTTGTAGCCGAGGCCGCGCACCGTCACGAGCTGCTGCGGGCGGGAAGGCTCGGCTTCGATCTTGGAACGCAGGCGCTTGACATGGACGTCGAGAGTCTTGGTGTCACCCACGTAGTCGGCGCCCCAGATGCGGTCGATGAGCTGACCACGGGTCAACACGCGCCCGGCGTTACGCAGCAAGTACTCGAGAAGGTCAAACTCCTTGAGCGGCATGGAGACCGGTTCGCCGGCGACAAGCACGGTGTGACGTTCGACGTCCATGCGCACGCGGCCGCCTTCCAGAATCTGATCGTCCGGCTCCTCCTCGGCGTTGTCTGAGGAAACGTCGTGGCCACGGCGCAGCACCGCGCGGATGCGGGCGATGAGCTCACGGGAGGAATAAGGCTTGGTCACATAATCATCCGCGCCCAGCTCCAGGCCCACGACCTTGTCGATTTCGGAATCACGCGCGGTCACCATGATCACCGGCACGGAGGACGTCGTACGCAGCTGCTTGCACACGTCCGTTCCGGACATTCCCGGCAGCATGAGGTCCAGCAGGACGATGTCCACGTGGTTTGCCGCGAACTGTTCGAGGGCGCTGGGCCCGTCCGGGGCGAGGAGAACGTCGAATCCCTCCTTTCGGAGGAGGAAGGCGAGGGGATCGGCCAGCGACTCTTCATCTTCAACGATGAGGATGGTGGTCATTGCGCTTTATCCTTTCGACGAGCTGCTACACGCGCCACGGCGCGCTGCAAACCAGGGGCGGCGGAACTGACGGCTCCGTCTTCTATATTATCCCGATGAATAAGATTATCTGCTGGCTTTTCATCCGCATATATAGGGAGCTCAATAGTGAAGGTCGAGCCAGTTCCGGGGCGCGACCACAGCTTGATATTGCCGCCGTGATTAGCCACGACGTGCTTCACAATGGCCAGGCCCAGACCCGTTCCGCCGGTCTGCCGGGAGCGCGCCTTGTCCACGCGGAAGAAGCGTTCAAACACGCGCTTTTGATCCTCTGGGGCGATGCCAATGCCGCGATCCGTGACGCGAATGTGAACGACCTTCTCGCCGACCACCTTTTGCGTTACCGACACCGGTAGATCATCCGGCGAATAGTGGATGGCGTTCGAGATCAGGTTGGAAATCGCCGTGACCAAGAGGGATTTATCTCCCATTACCTTGACGCCTGCGGAATCGCCGCGGGTGAGCTGGTTGTGGTGGGAATCGGCAGCGAGTTGATTGCGGGTGATGGCCTCATCAATGACCTCATCGAGGTCGAGCGGCTCCATCTCCGGGAGGGCCTCCGCACCCTGCAGCTTGGACAGGGAGATGAGCTCGCTGACCATGTCCGCCATGCGCGCCGCTTCCTTCTGCACCTTGCTACCGAAGTACTCGACGTGCTCGGGGTCCCCGGTGTCCTGGAGGAGTGCCTCGGCCAGCAAGGCGATGCCGCCCACCGGGGTCTTCAGCTCGTGCGACACGTTGGCCACAAAGTCACGGCGAGCGGATTCCATGCGCACCGATTCGGATTCGTCGGTGCCGTAGACGATGACGAAGCGATCATCGTTGAGCGTCAGCGGCTGGACCACTGCGCGCACCTGAATCACGCGGTTGCCGGTGCGCCGTTTGGGGATGGCGAGGTCCAGCGTGCGGGTCTCTTTGTCTTCAAAAACCTCTTCCGCGACCTTCCAAATGTCGGGGTTTACCGCGCGGTCGTGCACCATCGACATTTCATGGGAAGCGGGGTTAGAGAAGATGACCTCTTTCGTGCGCGAAAGCACAGTCATTCCAGATGGGGAACCACCCACGGCGAGATGCAGAACCTGGCTAACACTGGTGACCTGGTTAGCGTCTGCATCGCGGACGCGGCGGCGCTCCATCCGTTCACGGATCCGGGTGATCACCGGTATGGCCAGGCCGCAGGCCACCACACCGGCGAGGAAAGCGAGTACCAGTTCCACAATCATTCACACCCCTACAAAGAATCCCCAAGGAGTATAAGCTCCCTGGGGATCGTGCGCAGCACGCAGCTTCCTGGGCGGTTACTTCTTTCCGCCCTGGGCAGCCACGGCAGCGGCGCCGGCAGCAGCAGCTTCCGGATCCAGGTACGTGCCGCCCGGGTTCACAACCGAACCGTCCTCGGTGATCTCGTAAACCAGCGGAATACCGGTCGGAATATTGAGGCCGGCAATCTCCTCATCGGAGATCTGATCCAGGTGCTTGACCAGCGCGCGCAGGGAATTACCGTGCGCGGCGATGAGAACGGTCTCGCCCTTCTTGGCGCGCGGAAGGATCTCCTCCTCGAAGTACGGGACGAAGCGCTCGACGACGTCCTTCAGGCACTCGGTGCGCGGGACGGTCTCCAGGTTGGCGTAGCGGACGTCGTTGGCCTGGGAGTACTCGGAAGAGTCCTCCAGCTCCGGCGGCGGGGTGCCGTAAGAACGGCGCCATGCCATGAACTGCTCCTCGCCGTACTTATCCTTGGTCTCTGCCTTGTTAAGGCCCTGCAGGGCGCCGTAGTGGCGCTCGTTGAGGCGCCAGTCGCGCACAACCGGGATCCAGTGGCGGTCAGCCGCGTTGAGTGCAATATTGGCGGTGCGGATGGCACGGCGCAGCAGGGAGGTGTAGACGATATTCGGCAAGATGCCCTGTTCCTTGAGCAGCTCGCCGCCACGCTTGGCCTCGCCCTCGCCCTTGGCGGTGAGGTTGACGTCAACCCAACCGGTGAACTGGTTGGACTCGTTCCATTCGGACTGTCCGTGTCGAAGTAGAATCAGCTTTCCGTTACTCATAAACACCAGCATGCCACGTTTTTCGACAGCCCGCCTGTGAACCCGAGCACATCACCCCTAAGTGTGGGTTTATGCCCACTTGTGTGGGATTAATATCCGATTGCCCGGCGCGCGTGGCAATCCGGAATCTCGATACTCATCGCATCGGCGTAAATATTCTCCAACTGGGTGGCGGCCGCTGCCCAACTGAACTGCTGGGCGTGATCGACGGCGGCTTCTCCCATGGCGATGCGGCGGGGGTCGTCGTCAAGCAGCTGTTCCAATGCGTCCGCCCAGTCCTGCGCTGAGTGTGAGTGGACGAGCAAGCCCGTGTCACCGTCCGCGACGGCGATGGGCAGCCCACCGACGGCCGCCGCCACCACGGGAGTTCCGGAGGCCTGCGCTTCCATGGCCACCAGCCCGAAGGACTCGTTATAGCTGGGCACCGCAACAATGTCCGCAGCCTGGTAGATGGCCACGAGCTCTTGGGGTGGGCGCGGGCTCAGGAAACGCACGACGCGCTCCACCCCCAGCTCGCGGGCAAGGTTGTGGTAGGCATCCGGCGAGGAATTCGCCCCGGAGGCACCGCCACAGATGACCACGCGCAGGCGGCGATCCGGATCGCGCTCCATCAGCTCCGCGGCGGCGCGGATGAGCACGTCGGGGCCCTTGAACTTTTGCAGGCGGCCCACGAACGCCACCACCTTGGTGTGCAGCGGGATGCCCAGCTGGCGGCGCGCGCGTTCCGTCATGCGGTCCGTTCCCGGGGTATACAGCTCGGTGTCCGCCCCCGGGGAGACCACGACGATATTCTCCGGCGAGGCGTCGTAGTGCTCGATCAGATCGCGGGTTTCCTGGGCGGTGTTGACCACCAGGATGTCGGCGTTATCCACCAGTTGCTGCTCGCAAATGCGACGTGCCTCGGTTTCCGGGGTGTCATCGAGCGTGCGGTGCACGTTCTTCACGGCAGCCAAGGTGTGCGCGGTATGGACGAGAGGGATATCCCACAGATCGCGCAACAACCATCCCACCTGGCCGGAGAGCCAGTAGTGGGAGTGGATGACGTCATACTCCACATCAAAACAGCGCGCGAAGTTGAAAATGCCGCCCGTGAACGCGGCCAGCTGGGTGGGCAGCTCCTCTTTACTGAGACCTTCATAGGGCCCCGCCACAATGTTGATGACGCGCAGGCGCTCCTCGACGTCCACCACTTCCCCCTGACTGGGGCGCGTGGCGCGAGTGAAAATATCGACCTCCACGCCGAGGCGCGCGAGCTGACGGGCAGTGTTGAGGACGTAGACGTTCATGCCGCCCGCGTCCCCGGCTCCGGGCTGCTCGAGGGGCGAGGTGTGCATGGAAATCATCGCGATGCGCATAGTTTTCCAGTGTATCCCGAAACAACCCGCGTTATACTGGCCCGTACCTTAACCTACGCGACCGAAAGGTGAATCGATGTCGGCATACGAGTCCAAGGCGTGGCTGAAGTACTACCCAGAATGGACCCCGCACACCCTGGAGTACGGAGACACCACGCTTCTCGACGTCTACGACAACAACCTCGCGCTTCATCCCGATAAGCCGGCAACCTACTTTTTCGGTCGCACGCAAACCTACGCCGAGCTGGACAAGCAGGTCCGCCGCGCAGCCGCCGGTCTGCGCGCCTTCGGCGTGCGCCCGGGAGACCGCGTTGCCATCGTCGCCCCCAACTGTCCACAGTTCATCTCTGCTTTCTGGGCCGTGCTTAAGCTGGGCGCCATCGCGGTGCTGCACAACCCGCTCTACACCGCCCACGAGCTGGAGGGTCTATTTAAGAACCACGGCGCGCGAATCGCCATCGCGTGGGATAAGACGGCCTCCACGTTGGAGAAGCTGCGCCCGACGACCTCCCTGGAGACCGTCGTCTCCATCAACATGATCAACGCGATGCCGACTCCGCAGCGCCTGGCCCTGCGCCTGCCTATTCCGCCGTTGAAGTCCAAGCGCGATCAGCTCACCGCCCCGGCCCCGAATACGGTGCCGTGGGAATCCCTCGTGGGCAACGCGATTGGCGGCGATGGTTCTGACGTCATCACCCCAGAGGAAGTCACCAAGGACACCACCGCGCTCATCCTCTACACCTCCGGCACCACCGGCAGCCCCAAGGGCGCGGAGCTGACCCACGGTAACCTCTTCTCCAACCTCTTGATGGGCAAGCACTGGGTACCGGGCCTGGGTGATTCCCCCGAGCGCATGCTCGCAGCGCTCCCCTTCTTCCATGCCTATGGCCTGACCATGAACGCCACCTTGGCGCCGCTCATCGCCAGCGAGCTGGTTCTGCTTCCGAGCCCGCAGATGCCGCTCATCATGGATCTGATGAAGAAGCACACCCCGACGTGGGTGCCGGGTGTGCCGACCTTGTACGAGCGCATCGTGGCGAAGGCGGAAGAAAACGACGTCTCCCTCGACGGCGTGCGCGCGGCCTTCTCCGGCGCTTCGACCCTGCCGGTCAATACCGTGGAGAAGTGGGAAAAGTACACCGGCGGCATGCTCGTGGAAGGCTATGGCCTCACGGAGTGTTCGCCGATCATCGTGGGTAACCCCATGAGCGATGATCGCCGCCCCGGCTACGTGGGCATCCCCTTCCCGGACACGGAGATTCGCATCGCTAACCCGGACAACCTGGATGAAACCATGCCCGATGGCCAGGAGGGCGAAGTTCTCGCCCGCGGCCCACAGGTTTTCAAGGGTTACTTCGGCGATGAGGAAGCCACTAAGAAGGCATTCCACAATGGCTGGTTCCGCACGGGTGATATGGGCGTGATGGAAGAAGACGGCTTCATCCGCCTAGTCAGCCGCATCAAGGAAATCATCATCACCGGTGGTTTCAACGTCTACCCGGGCGAGGTTGAGGAAACGCTGCTGGACCACCCGGACGTCGCGGAGGCCGCCGTCGTGGGCCGCCCGCGTTCGGACGGCTCGGAGGACGTCGTGGCCTGCATCGTGCTGAACGACGGCGCCGCGCTCGACCCCGAAGGCCTCAAGGACTACTGCCGCGAGCGCCTGACTCGCTACAAGGTGCCGCGCACCTTCTACCACTTTGAGAAGCTGGCCACGGACCAGCTGGGCAAGATTCGCCGCCGCGAGGTTCAGCAGGATCTGCTCGAGCGCCTCAAGGCGGAGAAGTAGCACTCCATAGCCCCCGGAGGATCCCTGCGTGATAGACGCACATCACCGGGGTTATTGCATGTTCACTGCTTTAAGCAACTTTGCTAAGTTTTGCGAGACTTCTGTCACAGATTGGTTATACTGTTCCAAACATAACAAGTTTGACCACCTAAGGAGTTCGTGAACATGACCGAATCCCCTGCCCAGGCCTCCTCCGCTTTTGAGTCGAAAGCCTGGCTCCAGTATTACCCTGAGTGGACTAAGCCCAATCTGGATTACGGTACCGAAACGCTCTTGGACTCCTACCGAGAAACCGTGGAAGAGTTCGGCGAAAGGCCCGCCACGTGGTTCTTTGGCCACCAAATGACCTACCGCGAACTCGATACCCACGTGCGCGCCGCCGCGGCGGGCCTCAAAGCCTTCGGTATTCGCCCCGGCGATCGCGTCGCCGTAGCGCTCCCCAACTGCCCCCAGCACGTGGCGGTCTTCTACGCCATCTTGAAACTCGGGGCGACCGTCGTGGAGCATAACCCGCTCTACACCGCGGCTGAGCTCGAGCCCCTCTTCCAAGATCACGCTGCCCGCGTGGCCGTGGTCTGGGATAAGGCGAGCCCGGTCTTTGAGGAGCTGCGTGATACCACGCCGCTAGAAACGATCGTTACAGTCAACATGATCGAGGCCATGCCGCGCCCCAAGCAGCTGCTACTGCGCTTGCCACTTCCCATCATTAAGGACAAGCGCGCCGAACTTTCAGTTCCCGCCCCTAACACCGTTCCGTGGAGCACGCTCACTGGGCGCGCCATCGGCGGACAAGGCCAGAAGCTACAGGATGCCAAGGTCAACCGCGACGATACCGCGCTGATCCTTTACACCTCCGGAACCACCGGCAGACCCAAGGGCGCGGAGCTAACCCACTCCAACCTGTACTGCAACATGAAGATGGCAGAAGCGTGGGTGCCCGAAATAGGCAAGAAGCCCGAGCGCATGCTCGCTGCCCTCCCCCTCTTCCACGTCTATGGCCTCACCCTCATCGCAGCCCTCGGCGTACACATTGGCGGCGAGCTGGTCCTCACCCCGGCACCAAAGATTCCGCTGCTCTTAGACATTATGAAAAAGCGCCGCCCCACTTGGATGCCGGGTGTGCCCACGATCTACTCCAAGGTCATGGAGGCAGCCAAGGAACAGAACATCGATCTCCACGGCATCGAAAACAGTCTATCGGGTGCAGCGGCGTTGCCAGCGGACATCGTTGAGGAATGGGAAACACTCACCGGTGGCCTACTCGTGGAAGGCTACGGGCTCACGGAAACCTCGCCGATCGTGGCCGCAAACCCGCTCAATAAGAACCGCCGCCCCGGCTATATCGGCATCCCCTTCCCGGATACCGAGGTGCGCATCGGCAACCCAGACAACCTCAGCGAGACCCAGCCGGATGGCACCGCGGGCGAGCTCCTCGTGCGCGGGCCGCAGGTATTCAAGGGTTACTTCAACATGCCAGAGGCCACCGAGCAGTCCTTCCACGATGGTTGGTACCGCACGGGCGACATGGCAATTATGGAGCCCGATGGCTTCATCAAGATCGTCTCCCGCATCAAGGAGATGATCATTACCGGCGGCTTCAATGTGTACCCGGCCGAGGTGGAAGACGTTATCCGCCAGCACCCGGACGTCACCAACGTGGCCATCGTCGGCCGCCCGCGCGCGGACGGTTCCGAGGATGTCGTGGCCTGCATCGTGCTGGAGGATGGCGCGGTGCTTGATCCCGAGGGGCTCAAGGACTACTGCCGCGAGCGCCTCACCCGCTACAAAGTTCCACGCACCTTCTACCACTTCGAGCAGCTCGCCTCCGACCAGCTGGGCAAGGTTCGCCGCCGCGAAGTGCAGAAGGATCTCTTGGAGCTACTTGGCGAAGAGGCCCCCGCCTAGGCCGCGCGGTCAATATAGCGCATCACGCGCGTGGGGTTGAAGGTTCGGTAGAACGCTTCGCCAGCCCGAACAAGCTGGCTCACCAACGTACTAAGCTGCCAATCCAGCTGTTCGTCGGTGTAGCCCCACTTCGTGGGAATGCGGGCCGTGGTCACTAAGACGAGGTCCTGCTCTTGGCCGCCATCGAGGTTTACCGCCTCGATGCGCGCGGAGTAGACATACTGATCATCGTTCATAAACTCAGCCCAGCGCACGAGCGCATCTAGGTCGCACGCGCAGCGGCCGGAGGGGGTGACAAGGCTGAGCTCAATATCCCCGGAGCCATCGCGGGCAGATTCAATGGTGATCGTGTGTTCATTGATGAGGATGCTCACGGCCCCATTCTTGTTATCCACGACGTGGATAGGCGTGCCGATCATCGCCAAGCGCGTGGCGCGCTCATACACCCGCCACATCCCCACGACCGAAACCCCATAGGCTTCGCTGAAATAGTGGGGAGAAACCGGCTTGAGCCCCGACCCTTTCCGCGGCTTTGACCGGTGTTCCGGAAACTGCTCATCTAAGCGTGCGAAGACCGCTGACATCTCGGCAGCATAGCCCGCAACAATGCTCTTGAGCTGAGCGTTCGTGGCTGCCGACGGCAGATAGGGCGGCGCGAAGACCCGCAGGTGAGTATGCATGTCGGAGCTTCCACACGGCTCGGCCACAAGGTTGCCGGAGATGCCACCTCCGTTGAGATCATTGACCTCCATACGCAAAGGCTGGCGGTCCGGGTCGAAGCACACCGTGCCACCCCAATACCCAAGGACGCAGAGGCCGCCCATCTCTTCGTTGACGTCGATACTTAAGAATCCGCCCGCAATTTTGATGGTGGGCAAGCCGGTGGAGGAATCTTCCTCCAGCTTTCCGGCCAGCTTGGTCATAGTTTTGATAACTCGGCTTTTGCTGAGCCGAGCTGGTGTCTTAGTCGTTTTCTCTGGTGTTGATTGAGGCATAGTCCCCCCTAGTTTTTCTTTTCTTTCACGCTGCGCGAGCCGATGCTGAGCCACCCCTGCTCCTCCCCGAGCCGCTGCAGTGAGCCCGAGGATACAAAAGGTTGGGCAACTTCGCGCGGCAAGCGCTGAGAAAGAGTGCCCCCATCACCAAACGTGAGAAAAACCTCACATTTTCCGCGCGGGAGGCCGCTTTGCGCGAAGGCTTCGACTACGGTGGCACATCATGATTGTTCTGTAGGGCTAACTAATCTTGCCCACAGCTCTTCATAAAACCGTTCCCCATCAGCTCAAAAGAGGAAAGATGCCTGTTACTATGCTGCATTCCATGCCCCGCCCGGCCGTGCTTTTCGCCGGACAAGGCTCCGATTGGCAGGGTTTCATCACCACCGCCGCGCAGACTGCCGCCACCGCTGACTCCCTGCGCGAGACCCTCGCCCAGGCCCGCAGCCTCACCGGCCCCGCCGCACGCACCATCGCCTCCACGTGCCCTGGCGCACTTGAGCGCCTCGAGCAGCTCATTGCTGGTTCCACCGAGCCCAACGCCCTCGATGCCCTGCCGGCGGTCTCCATCCCCGGCATCGTCCTTGGCCAGATTGCTGCCATCGAGCAGCTGCGTGATCTCGGCGTCGACATCGACGAGCGCGCTGGGCATTCCCAGGGAAGCTTGGGCGAGATGGCCGTCGACAAGCCAGTAAAAGCCCTAGCCCTAGCCATCCTGATGGGCACCGCAGCCAGCGCGGTCAACGGCTCCGATCCGCGCCCTCAGATGCTGTCCATCCGGGGCCTGGAGCGCAGCTTCGTCACTGAGCACCTGCACGGCACCGCCGCCATCGCCGTGGTCAACGGCCGCCGCCACTTTGCGCTGTCCGGCAGCCCGGAGGACCTGGCTGCCACCCGCGCCGCCATCGACGAGGCCGTGAAGAGCTTCAACGCCGAGCTGGAGAAGCGCACCGTCGGCGGCGATGAGCTCAGCCCGCACTTTGATGAGCTGCCCGTAGCGCTTCCCTTCCACAACGCGGTTCTCGCACCGGCAGCTGAGCGCACCGTAGGCCTGGCTCAGAAGTGCGGCCTCGACGTGGATGAGGCCCGCACCCAGGCCGAGGCCATCCTGGTCACCGAACACGACTGGCCGGCCACTCTGGCCGCGCTCAACTCCGAGCACCTCATCGTTCTCGACCGCGCCTTGGCGAACATCACCCGCCGCGTGGTGCAGGGAACCGGGGTGACCGTGGTCTCCGCCGCCACCTCGCAGGAGCTCGATGCGCTGGCAACGCCTGGCGCTGGACTGCCCAAGGCCCTGAACTACGCTGACTTCGCCCCGCGCACCATCGAGCTTCCGAATGGCCGCACCTACACCCAGACCCGCTTCTCCGATCTCACGGGCCTGTCCCCGATCATGCTGGGCGGCATGACGCCGACCTCCGCTGATGGCGAGATCGTGGCCGCGGCAGCCAACGCTGGCCACTGGACGGAGATGGCCGGCGGCGGCATGTACTCCGATGAGGTCTTCCGCGCCCACCTGGCCACAATGGAGCAGCACCTGCGCCCTGGCCGCACGGCGCAGTTCAACACCATGTTCTTTGACCGCTTCCTGTGGAACCTGCACTTCGGCCAGGCGCGCATCGTGCCCAAGGCGCGCGCGGCCGGTGCGGCTTTCAACGGCGTGTGCATCTCCGCCGGTATCCCGGAAGTAGAGGAAGCTGGCGAGCTGCTGGACCGCCTCCACGCCGATGGTTTCCCCTTCATCTCCTTCAAGCCCGGTACCGCGAAGCAAATCCGCGATGTCCTGGCCATCGCCACGGCCTACCCGGAGGATCGCATCATCATGCAGGTCGAGGACGGCCACGCCGGCGGTCACCACTCCTGGGTCAACCTGGATGACATGCTGCTGGATACTTACGCCGAAATCCGCCAGCACCCCAACGTCTACTTGGCAGTCGGCGGCGGCATCGCCTCCCCGGATCGCGCCACCTCCTATCTCACCGGTGAGTGGGCGAAGAAGCACGCTATGCCGGCGATGCCTGTCGACGCCGTCTTCCTCGGCACCGTCGCCATGGCCACCAAGGAGGCCAAGGCCACTGATTCGGTGAAGGACCTTCTGGTCAACACGGAAGGCATTTCGCCTTCCAAGAACGACGGTTGGGTAGGCCGCGGCACCGGTGCGAACGGCGTGGCATCCTCGCAGTCCCACCTTTTGGCGGACATCCACGACCTCGATAACTCCTTCGCCGCGGCTTCTCGCCTGATTACTTCCTTGAGCATCGAGGAGTATCCGGCACACCGCCAGGAAATCATCGACGCCCTGGCCAAGACCTGCAAGCCCTACTTCGGCGATGTCGAGTCCATGACCTACGCCGAGTGGATCGAGCGCTTTGTGAAGCTGGCCCACCCGTTTGTCGATCCGAGCTGGGATGACCGTTTTCTCGATCTCCTGCACCGCGTCGAAGCCCGCCTGAACCCGGCGGATCACGGCCAGATTGAAACCCTCTTCACCTGTGTTGAGGACGTTCACGATGCGCCGCAGGCCGTGGCCAAGCTGCTGGATGCTTACCCCGCCGCACGCACCACCGAGGTCTCGGCGCGCGATGCCGCCTGGTGGATTTCCCTGCACTACAAGCACGTCAAGCCCATGCCGTGGGTTCCCGCCATCGATGGTGACCTGAAGTCCTGGTTTGGCAAGGACACCTTGTGGCAGGCTCAGGATGAGCGCTATACCGCTGACCAGGTGCGCATCATCCCCGGCCCCGTGGCCGTGGCGGGCATTACCAAGAAGAACGAGCCGGTTGCAGACCTGCTTGCCCGCTTCGAACAGGCCACCACGGATGCGCTGCTGGAGCAGGGCTCGACCCCGCAGAAGGCTTTCTCCCGCCTGAACTCCGCTGCCGATGAGGCCGCATTCCTGCGCACTTCTCCTACCCTTCTGTGGCACGGCCACCTCATGGCCAACCCGGCTTATGAGATGGATGAGAACGCCTTCGACCTGCGCCAGGATGCTGAAGGCAACTGGGAGATTGTTATCACGGCGGACTCCTATTGGGATGACCTGCCGGAGGAGCAGCGCCCCTTCTACGTCCGCGAGGTCACCGTCCCTGTGGACCTGCCGGAGGATGTGGCCACGGGTGGCTCCCCGGTGGTCTCCGAGGAGCGCCTGCCTAACTCCGTCTTCACCCTCCTGGAAGGCTTGGCTGGTGTCGGCTCCACGGCGGAGCAGGGCGATGAGATTACGGAGATGCCCACCGTCGAGTCGGGCTACTCCTTCCACTTCCCGGCCTCGCTGCTCTCCGCACACAGCGCGGTGACCTGCGGCGATGCTGCAGCCGAGAAGGCCGGCACCCCCGACGTTCTGGTAGGCCCCTGCTGGCCGGCCATCTATGCCGCGCTCGGCTCTGGGCGCCTGGAGGATGGCTACCCGGTCATCGAAGGCTTGCTCAACGCGGTGCACTTGGACCACGTCATCGACCTGCGCGTGCCGCTGGAGCAGCTTGCCGACGGCCGCCAGATCGACGTCACCTCCTCCTGCACCGCCATCGAGGAATCCGTCTCTGGGCGCATCGTCACGGTCGAGCTCGAGCTCAAGGATCACGCCTCCGGTGACATCGTGGCCACGCAGATGCACCGCTTTGCCATCCGCGGCCGCGCCACCGGCACCGCCGCACCGAGCCAAGCACCGGAGTGGGGCGGCGGCAAGTCCGCCACCAAGGTGGTGCCGACACCGCGCTCCTTCGTCGACCGCGCCACCGTCACCGCCCCGCAGGACATGACGCCCTTCGCGCTGGTCTCCGGTGACTATAACCCGATTCACACGTCCTATAACGCGGCCCAGCTGGTTAACCTGCAGGCACCGCTGGTGCACGGCATGTGGCTCTCGGCCGCCGCACAACAGGTGGCCGGGCGCCACGGCCGCGTGGTGGGCTGGACCTACTCCATGTACGGCATGGTGCAGCTGGGCGATGACATCGAGGTCACCGTCGAGCGCGTCGGCCGCAAGGGCATCCACCAAGCCCTCGAGGTCACCTGCCGCATCGACGGCGAGGTGGTCTCCCGCGGCCAAGCCCTGCTTGCCGCGCCGACCACGGCGTATGTCTACCCCGGCCAGGGCATCCAGGCAGAGGGCATGGGCCAGGATGACCGCCAAGCTTCCCCGGCGGCACGCGAGGCCTGGCGCCGCGCCGATGCGCATACCCGCGCGAACCTGGGCTTTAGCATCCAGAAGATCATCGATGAGAACCCGACGGAACTCACCGTCCGCGGCACCACCTTCCGCCACCCGCAGGGCGTGCTGCACCTGACCCAATTCACGCAGGTAGCCCTGGCCGTCGTGGCCTATGCCCAAACCGAACGCCTGCGCGCCGAGGACACCCTGGCGCCGACTTCTTACTTCGCCGGTCACTCCCTGGGCGAGTACACCGCGCTGGCTTCGCTAGCGAATATCTTTGACCTTGAGGGGGTCATCGACATCGTCTACTCCCGCGGCTCCGCCATGGGCAGCTTGGTGCCGCGCGATGCGGAGGGCAACTCCGAGTACGCCATGGCGGCTCTGCGCCCGAACATGGCCGGCATTGCTGCCGATAACGTCGACGCCTGGGTGGCTGAGGTCTCCGAGGCCACCGGCGAGTTCCTGGAGATTGTTAACTACAACATCCGCGGCCAGCAGTACTCCGTCGCCGGCACCAAGAAGGGACTCAAAGCCCTGGTGGATAAGGCCAATGCCATCGCCCCGCGCGCGGCGGTCATGGTCCCGGGTATCGATGTTCCTTTCCACTCCCGCGTACTGCGCGAGGGCGTTCCGGCCTTCGCGGAGAAGCTCGATGAGCTGCTGCCGCAGGAGCTGGATCTGGATGCCCTGGTAGGCCGCTACATCCCGAACCTGGTGGCCCGCCCCTTCGAGCTCACCCAAGACCTCGTCGACGCCGTGGCACCGCTGGCTCCCTCCGGCAAGCTGGACGGGCTGAAGGTGGAGGATCTTTCCGAGCACGAGCTCGCCCGCCTGCTGCTCATCGAGCTACTGTCCTGGCAGTTCGCTTCGCCTGTGCGCTGGATTGAGACCCAGGAGCTCCTCTTTGGCAAGGTCGAGCAGATCATCGAGGTCGGCCTGGCTTCTTCCCCGACGCTGACCAACCTGGCTACCCGCTCGCTGGCCGTCGCCGGCATCCCGGAGGGCACCATCCGCGTGCTCAACGTAGAGCGCGACCAGGAGCAGGTCATGCTTGCCGACGTCTCCGAGGCCCCCGCCGCCGCACCGGCTCCGGAATCCGACGCCGAAGAGGCACCACAAGCCAACGAGGCACCAGCCGAGGCTGCCGAGGCTCCGGCTGCGGCCGCGTCGGCTGCTGCACCTGCTCCTGCGTCCACCAACGCACCTGCAGCCCCGGGCGTCGCGTCTGGCGACGCGCCCGAACTGCGCTTCGGCGCAGCGGAGGCCATCATGGTGCTCTTCGCCTTCCAGAACAAGATCCGCGTGGACCAGATCGCGGACTCCGACACCGTGGAGGAGCTGACCAACGGTGTGTCCTCGCGCCGTAACCAGCTGCTCATGGACATGTCCGCGGAAATCGGCGTGCCGGCCATCGATGGCGCCGCCGATGCCGACGTGGCCACGCTGCGAGAGAAGGTCGCCACCGCCGCCCCGGGCTACTCCGCGTTCGGCCCGGTTCTGGGTGAGGCCGTCGGCGCGCGCCTACGCCAGCTCTTCGGCGCTGCGGGCCTCAAGCCCACCGCCGTGGCGGACTACATCACCGGAACCTGGGGCCTGCCCGAATCCTGGGTTGCCCACGTCGAGGCGGAGATCCTGCTCGGCTCCCGTGAAGAGGACTCCGTGCGCGGCGGCTCGCTGAGCACCGTGCCGGCGAGCGCTACCTCGAAGTCCGCAGCACACGAGCTGATCGACGCCGCCGTCCAAGCCGTCGCCGCTGCCCACGGTGCCTCCGTGTCCAAGGGCGCGGCCGCCAGTGGTGCCGGTGGCGGTGCCGTGGTTGACTCTGCTGCTTTGGATGCTTTCGCCGAGACCGTCACCGGTGACAACGGTGTGCTGGCTACTGTTGCCCGCCAGGTTCTTTCCCAGCTGGGCTTGGACTCCGAACCGGAGCTCATCGAGGCACCGGATACCACCGTCATCGATGCCGTCGAGGCAGAGCTCGGCTCCGGCTGGCTCAAGTCCGTCACGCCCTCCTTCGATGCGAACAAGGCCGTGCTTTTCGACGACTCCTGGGCCATCGCCCGCGAGCGCCTCGCCCGCCTGGCACTGGGCCAGGCCGAGTACCCGGTGGACAGCTTCCGCGGTGCCGGCGAGGATCTGGCGCGTCAGGCGCGCTGGTGGAAGCGCGAGGATATCGCCAAGGCCGCCGTGGACACCACCCCCGGCGCGTTTGCCGGTGAGGTTGCCCTGGTCACGGGTGCTGCCCCTGGTTCCATCGCCACCGCGCTGGTGGAGCGTCTGCTGGAGGGCGGCGCAACCGTCATCATGACTGCCTCTCGTGTCAGCCAGGCCCGCAAGGAATTCGCGCGCACGCTCTACGCCGAGCACGGCGCTGCCGGTTCCGCCCTGTGGCTGGTCCCGGCAAACCTGTCGAGCTTCCGCGATATCGATGCGCTCATCGACTGGATCGGCTCCGAGCAACGCGAGTCCGTGGGCAACGAGGTCAAGATCCTCAAACCGGCCCTCACTCCGACGCTGGCCTTCCCCTTCGCCGCGCCGAGCGTATCCGGCTCGCTGGCGGATGCCTCCGGCACCACCGAGGCGCAGGCCCGCTTGCTGCTGTGGTCCGTCGAGCGCACCATCGCGGGGCTGGCAAGGCTGAGCCAGGAGGACGTCGACAAGCGCTGCCACGTTGTCCTGCCGGGCTCGCCCAACCGCGGCACCTTCGGCGGCGACGGCGCCTACGGCGAGGTCAAGGCCGCACTCGATGCCATCCTCAACAAGTGGAAGGTCGAGGCCGGCTGGCCGCAGGGTGTCACCCTGGCGCAGGCCAAGATCGGCTGGGTCGCCGGCACGCACCTCATGGGCGGCAACGATGGGCTGGTGCCCGCCGCCGAGAAGGCCGGCATCAAGGTGTGGAGCCCGGAGGAGATTTCCGCCGAGCTCATGGACTTGGCCAGCGCAGACTCGCGCGAGCAGGCAGCTCACGCCCCGGTGGAGAAGGACCTCACCGGCGGGCTGGAGGGCTTCTCCCTCAAGGAGCTTGCCGCAGATGTGGAGCCGGCAGGAACCACTGGCGCAGCTGCACATGAGGAAAAGGACGCCCCCGCCACCATCACCGCACTGCCCAACCAGGTACAAGCAGTACAGCCCGGCCTGGAGGAAGAAGTTGGCCAGGTCACCACGGACCTGGAGGACATGGTGGTCATCGCCGGCATCGGCGAGGTCTCCTCGTGGGGCTCCGGCCGCACGCGTTTCGAGGCCGAGTATGGATTGCAGCGTGATGGTTCCGCGGAACTGACCGCCGCTGGCGTACTGGAGCTGGCCTGGATGACCGGGCTAGTGGAATGGCGCGAGGACCCGCACCCGGGTTGGTTCGTGGTGGAGAGCGATGAGGAGATCGCCGAAGAGGACATCTTCGAGCGCTTCCGCGATGAGGTAGTCGCACGCTCCGGTGTGCGCACGCTGACGGATAAGTACCACCTGACCGACCGCGGCTCCATCGATCTCACCACCGTCTTCCTGGACCGCGACGTCACCTTCACCGTGGATTCGGAGGCCACCGCCCGCGATATCCAAGAAGCGGATCCGGAGTTCGTCAGCATCGTCGAGGTGGACGGCGAATGGCAGGTCACCCGCCGCCAGGGTGCCACCGTCAAGGTCCCGCGCAAGGCCACGCTGACCCGCACCGTCGCCGCCCAGATGCCGGATGACTTCGACGCCGCTAAGTGGGGCATCCCGGAGCACATGCTCTACTCCCTGGACCGCATGGCGGTGTGGAACCTGGTCAGCGCGGTGGATGCCTTCATCCAGGCCGGCTTCTCCCCGGCGGAGCTGCTGCGCTCCATCCACCCGGGCCAGGTGGCCACCACGCAAGGCACCGGTATCGGCGGCATGGAGTCCCTGCACAAGGTCTTCGTCACCCGCTTCCTCGGTGAGGAGCGCCCGTCCGACATCCTGCAGGAGGCCCTGCCGAACGTCATCGCGGCGCACACCATGCAGTCCCTGGTGGGCGGCTACGGTTCCATGATTCACCCCATCGGCGCCTGCGCTACCGCAGCGGTGTCGATTGAGGAGGCCGTGGACAAGATTGCCTTGGGCAAGGCCGATGTGGTCGTGGCCGGCGGTATCGACGATGTCCAGGTGGAGTCCCTCCAGGGCTTCGGCGATATGAACGCCACCGCGGAGACCGCCAAGATGACCGCCAAGGGCATTGATGATCGCTTCATCTCCCGCGCCAACGACCGCCGCCGCGGCGGCTTCCTCGAAGGCGAGGGCGGCGGCACGGTCCTGCTGGTGCGCGGTTCCCTTGCACAAGAGCTGGGTCTTCCGGTCCTCGCAGTGGTCGCGCACGCGGCCTCCTATGGCGACGGCGCCCACACCTCCATCCCGGCTCCTGGCCTGGGTGCGCTGGGTGCTGGCCGTGGTCGCGAGAACTCTCGTCTCGCACGCTCGCTGCGCGGACTGGGCCTGACGCCAAACGACGTCTCGGTCCTGTCCAAGCACGACACCTCCACCAACGCCAACGACCCGAACGAGTCCGAGCTGCACTCC
>NZ_KV794797.1:0-3808 GCF_001808895.1 Corynebacterium sp. HMSC070E08 | reverse complement strand
TCCAGACCGGCGGTATCATCGACGTCTTCCGCACCGGCCGCATCCCGGCCAACGTGTCGCTGGACTGCGTTGATCCGCTCATCGCGCCGAAGGCGAAGAACCTGGTGTGGCTGCGTTCGCCGCTGGATCTGGCAGCCGCGGGCCGCAACGTGAAGGCCGCGGCGCTGACCTCGCTTGGCTTCGGCCACGTCAGCGCGCTCATCGTCTACGCCCACCCCGGCGTGTTCGAGCAGGCCGTGTCTCAGCAGCGCGGGGCGGATGCAGCTGCCGAGTGGCGTGAGCACGCCGAGCAGCGCCTGCGCGCCGGCCGCGCACACTTCGAGGCCGGAATGCTGGGCCGCGCCCCGCTCTTCGAGGTCATCGAGGGCCGCCGCCTACCGCACGCCGACGCCAAGGTGATGATTGACGGCTACGGCCTCGTCGACGCCGACAAGGCCGCGGAAATCTCCATGCTCCTCGACGCCGATGCGCGCCTGGGCAGCAACGGTGAATTCCCGGGTGCGTAACCTCTAGCAATTAGGGCCAGTTCAAGTACGAACTGGCCCTTTCCTTTCGGACTAACCTCGTTTCGCTCTATGTCGCGACGATATTTGCTCACCAACGCTTTTCAATTAAATGTTCCATCACACGCTTTCAAACATCCGCCGAAAAATATTGACAAGCATGATTACGGAATCAGCGATTATGCCAGCTTCACGGCGCGATGAGTTCGGTGCGTGTTTTATCGAATGAGCTAACGAAACTGCCTTACGAACAAAACTACGCAGTTCACTATTCGCTGGTCCTGGAAGTTCTACTTCAACAACTCGTGCCAGCCGGTTTTTGAGTTTCCCTCATTAAATTTATCCGCATCATCACCATTCCGTAAGTGACGAGTTTCGTCAAAGGCTACGCGGTTCAATTCATGTTGGCGGACATGAAAAACTGACCAGTGGCGGACACGGGATTTAGGGGTTTGGGGAGTTTTTATTGGGGGTAGGAAAATAAGGGGTCTTCATCCGATGTTCGATAGAAGAGTCTAACCGGACTCATCTAGCGAAAAGCATGAACGGACCTGACTCCGTCTCTAATCAGCAGCAATTGTCTTCTAGAAGAAGCAGGGGTGAAGTTGAGGTGTCAGGCCTGTGGCCCCGCCGTCGCCGATGGTGACTCCAACACCGGGTTCCTCGTGCCTATCGAAGGCAACCACAGCACGCGGCCGCGCGCCGTCGGCACGTTCCGTGAAATCACATGTGCCAAGCTTCACGGACCTCATGCCACAGGTGCGCCCGACACCGAACAACACGGCTCCCATCGGTCGGCTGATGCACCACGTCATCGTCGTTCGGACTCGAGGAGCATCCCAGCGCTAGATCGACGTCACAACAGGGCTCTGAACCAGAGGGGATAAGTTCGCTTACCATACTCCAACAGGACGAGTCAATCATTCGAACACGCCCTGCCCCCGTGGTGTCCGCCACTGGTCAGTTTCTCATGGCCATAGGCGGACTTTTTTATGTCCGCCTCCGGTCAGCTTTTCATGTCCGCTAACAATTCATCGAGAATGCGAACCACCCGATTACCGACATCACTGAAGTCACTTTGAGTATTTGCAAAAGCAAACTTCTCACGGAGCTCCTTGATTTCTGTATCAATCCGCACCCATCCGGTAGAATCCCGCGGGCTAACAGGAGAAACCAATTTTCCTTGAAGCTGCGCATCTTCGAGGCCTTCGACATGCCTCTCAAACGGATCAAATATTGCGCTAAGAATCCGCCGTCTAGCTTGATAGCTTCCTTCAGCATCGTTCTGTTTCCAATAGTCTTTAAACGAAGACTCATGACGCGCGACGCTATTTAGTACCGGTAGGGCGGTATCGAGTACCGACCGGTGCGGATATCGGGTACCGGGGGTAGTTTTTGGGCACTCTTTAGTGGACGGCCCGCGCAGTGTGTACGTGTGGATCGCGTTCACGTGGAAGGAGTGATGGTGGTGACGGATTACCGTGCCATCATGTTTGCCTTGGTTGCCGGGAATCGTTCCTGGAACCAGATTCGAGCCGATTTAGGGGTCTCGAAGTCGACGATTGATAAGGGCAGTCGCGTTGTAAGGGACCATCAAATCGATGCTCGTGGGATTGCTGGATTGTCGAATGCCCAGTTAGAGGAGCTATTTCCGGATAACCGGCGTCGCAACGATGCGGAGTTCCTCGCACCGGATTTCAAAAAGGTTGCCGAGCGGATGGTCTCTGGCAAGCGCGTGACGTTGAAAGTCGCGCACGCCAAGTACCTGAAGTTACCTGTTGGTACTGGTCAGCGTCATTATTCGTATCGACAGTACTGTTCGCTGTTTGAGCATTATGTCGATGTTCATCAGCTGTCAGCGCAACTGAATCACGATCCCGGTGACGAGCTCATGGTGGACTGGTCGGGCGATGGAATGGTCGTTGTGGATCCGGTCTCGGGCCAGCGGTTTACCGCGCACTTGTTTGTAGCTTCATTGCCGCACTCAGGGATGAGGCATGTATCGGCGTGGCCGGATCAAAAAATGCGGTCGTGGCTTTTAGCCCACCGTGCGGCTTTGGAGTATTTCGGTGGTTGTCCGCTGCGGTTGATCCCGGATAACGCGCTTACAGCCACGCAACAGATTTCCCGTGGGCTGCGGGGGCGTATCCCGGTTGCGGAGTATTCCACATTTGCCGATTTCTATCAGATAGGTATTACTGCGGCGAAACGCTACCGGCCGCGGTACAAGGCGAATATTGAAAAGGCCGTGGATATTACCCAGCAATGGTGCGTAGAATACCTCGACGACCAGGAGTTCTACAGTTTCGACATGCTCAATAAAGCACTCGAGGACTAAAGCGATTTCATCAACGATCGCCGTCCCTACCGCGGGCAGGATATCTCTCGTCGCCAGTTGTTTGAAGACCATGAGCAACAGCTGCTGCGCCCGTTGCCCGACCGGCGGTGGTCGTGGTCGCGGTGGAAGAAGTCCAAGGTCGCAATGAACTACCACATCCGGATCGCCAATCACTGGTATTCAGTGCCGTGGAAGCTAGCGGGCAAGTTCGTCGACGTGCAACTCTTTGATGACTATCTGGATGTCTTCTACGACGGTGAGATTGTTGCTTTACATCGTATTGCCCCTGCTAATTATGGCTACTCCACCTTGGATGAGCATGTCCCCGACAACCATAAGGACTTAAACACCCAGTGGAACCGGCAACGCTTGGAAGACTGGGCGAAAAGTATTGGGACAGCGACAGCACAGCTCATCGGCCAGATGTTTAACGCTCGTAAAGTCGAAGCCCAAGCATATTCTAGCGTTCTGGGCGTACTGAACCTATCGCAAGGCTCCATCCACGCTCACCTGACCATTGTGATGGCAGCGATGGCCACAGGCCACGTGTTGGAAGAAGCCTCGGGCCTGTCGCTGAAGCGATTGGTACGAATCTTGAAGAAATACCGATCGTTTACCGTCGAAATCTCAGGCCACACACTCCACGCACAAACCGACCTGCCCGCCGGCGTCCGCGAACTCGCCGAAAAGCTACCCCAACTGTCTGACTAAAATGACCTAAGTCAGGAAACGTTAGCGTTAAAACGTTAGCGCTTTAACGTCATAACACTAACACTAAAAACACCACTCAACCACCGCAATCATTGGGCAAGTTGGCCATAGTCAAAGCTGTGACCCTGGAAATTCGAAAGACGTCACAGCAACAAACCACCACCCCAGACAACCTTCACATGAGATGCCTTTTAAACATTATAAAATATGTCACACGTTCACCTGAGGTTACCCTCGTTTAGTGGACACCCTATTT
>NZ_KV794796.1:0-128141 GCF_001808895.1 Corynebacterium sp. HMSC070E08 | reverse complement strand
CCCCGCTACGCACTCTAAAACCGGAAGAGCCAGTAAAGGCACCGTTTGCGGGCGGGTTTCGGAGAAAGCCCAGGTCAATGAATTAGCGCAAGTGCATAAGGTGCCAGTTAAAAGGTGTCTTTAGGGGACGTGAAGGTACGTGAGCCGGTGGGCAGCGGTGAGGCGAGGGGATCCGCAGGCGTGGTGAACTCCCAGTCGGCATCAGGGTCGAGTGCCGGGGGGATGGCGGGCTTCTCCGGGTCGAGCGGCAACGGCGGGACCGCGGGTGCGAAGAGCTCAGCAGCGTCTGCGGGGTCGAGGGGAAGGTCCACGGCGATGCGCCCTCCAGCCGCATAAGCGCGGGCAGCGAGGGAAGCCCCGGACTGGGAAGCAGCTGCGAACGCGGCGGCCAGCGCCGGGGCATCGGAGAGCTCCGCGCACGGTCCGAGGACGAGGTTGTCGTGGGTGGCGAGGACGGTGTCGTCGAGAAGCGCGAGCGTCACGAAGAACTGCTTGGTGCCCATCTCGCGCAGCTGATGCGCGGTGAGCTCTCCCTCCACGACGCGAACGAGGGCGCCGTGGCCCCCGCTGAGCAGGGCGGTGCCCGCCGGTTGATTGTCTGCGGGAATCATCCACGGGTCGAGGCCCAGAGCAACGGCAACTTCTATCTCGCCGTCAACGATCTCGACGGTGGCATGTGTTGCTGGAGTCATCGCCGCCGTGCGCAGACGGTTGAGAGCGGGATACTCGGCGGACTCCTCGCCATCGAGCGCGCCTAGAAAACCAAAATCCGAGCGCACACGCCAGCCTCCCGTTGTGGGCTCGGGGAGCAAGGACACGTCGACGAGCGCAGGATGCTGCGCCAACCCCGGGATGCTCAGTGCGGTGGAAAAGTTGACGTGCTCAAGAATCGCGACGTGCTCGACACCAAAATAAGACGGAGCCAGCGGATACAGCACCATGGTTGCGACAGTCACCTCGTGAGTCAGATGGGAAGCGATGGACTCCTTCCAAGCTTACGCAGAGGCCGGGTTGGACACGCTATAGTTTGCCACTATGGACTTAGCCACCATCGCGTTCGCTTTCAGCCTCGTGCTGCTGTCTGGCTTGTCGACGTCCATCGGAGGTGCCCTCGCCGTAGGCAAGAGAGAACCTGGCCCGAAGTTCATGGCCGCTGCCCTGGGCCTGTCCGCAGGTGTGATGCTCTACGTCTCCTTCATGGAAATCTTGCCGGAGGCCCTGAAGAAACTAGAAAGCACCCTCGGGGACGAAGCGCGCGCCACCTGGACGATGATGGCGGCATTCTTCGCGGGCATTGCGATTATCGCGATCATTGACCGCTTGGTGCCCGAGGAGATCAACCCGCACGAGCCGGCCACGACCGAAGAAGAGGCGCGGCGCAAAAGGCTGATGAAGACCGGCATGTTCACCGCCTTCGCGCTGGCCATTCACAATTTCCCGGAGGGCTTCGCCACGTTCCTCTCGGGCCTGGAAGCCCCGGAGATCGCCATCCCCGTTGCCGTGGCTATCGCCATTCACAACATCCCCGAGGGCATTGCGGTGGCGGTACCCCTGCGCAGCGCAACGGGCTCGCGGAAGAAGGCCTTCTGGTGGGCCACGTTATCGGGGCTGGCCGAGCCCCTCGGCGCTCTCATCGGCTTCGCGCTGCTGATGCCGTTTATCGGGCCGATGACATTTGGCATCAGCTTCGCCGTCATCGCCGGCATCATGGTGTTCATCTCCCTCGATGAGCTCTTGCCCACGGCGGAGGAAACCGGCGAACACCACTGCGCCATCTACGGCCTTATCGCCGGCATGGCGGTCATGGCGGTTTCACTCGCGCTGTTTATTTAGAGGTTATTTCACGCGCTCGGCGGTGGCCTTGACCGCCATGACAATGCTGACGATGACGGCGCCCAGAATAAAGCCGCACAGCATGGACAAGCCGGTGTCCGCCAACCAGGCGAGGGCGCCGTTGTTGATGCTCTCTGTCACGTGGTGGATAAAGCCATATGGCTGCTCGGCGCCGAATTCACTCAGGCCCTTGACCACGATGTGGCCGCCGACCCACAGCATGGCGGCGGTGCCGATAATGCCGATGATCTTGAGCACGATGGGCATTCCCTTGACCAATGCGGTACCCAGGGCAGAGTCACCATCGTGACGCTTGAGCAGGGCGACGCCGATGTCATCCATCTTGACTAGCAGCCCGACGGCGCCATAGACACCCAAAGTGAGAAGCACGCCGACGGTGACCAGGGCACCGAGGCGCAGCCAGAAGGGCTGATCAATGACCTCGTTGAGGGAGATCACCATGATTTCGGCCGACAGGATGAGGTCGGTGGTGATAGCGGATTTCACCAGGGAGTCCTCGGCATCGGGGCCCTTTTCTTCCACGGTCTTTTCGTCCTTCTCACCGCGGTGAAGGACAGCATGGAAGATCTTCTCCGCCCCCTCGAAGTACAGGTACGTACCTCCGCACATGAGGATAGGGGTGAGCGCCCACGGCGCGATCCAGGACAGGATGAGCGCGATGGGAAGGATGATGACCAGCTTGTTGATGAGCGAGCCCTTGGTGATGCGCCAAATCATGGGCAGCTCACGCTGCGGCTTGACGCCCTGGACATATTGAGGCGTGACAGCGGCGTCATCGACGACGACTCCCGCTGCTTTCGCCGAGGTTTTGCCGGCCAACGCTGCCACGTCGTCGACGCTGGAGGCAGCGGAGCGGGCGATCAGGGCGACGTCGTCAAGCAGGGCAAAGAGGCCACCGGCCATGGCTCACATCCTTTAAGGTAGGGGAGAAGTACTCACCCTAGGTTACTCGGCAGGAACGAGCTCCACATTTTCTGCCCAAGTAAGGTCCATTCCCAGCGTGCGCAACCAATTCATGGCGTCATCGCCGTAGCGCGTGATGCCCTCGACGGCGGCCAGCGTGCGCTCCATGGCGCGCTCGGCTTCCTCCGCGCTGATAAGGCCGTTGGAGGTGGCGGCGGCTAGCTCGTCGATGTCGAGCACGTCAACCGGCTCGCCGGAGGTGGAGACCAAGTCGACGTAGAGATCGCGGGTGGTCCACACGTCCCCGTCAATGTCGATATCGGCAACGTCGATGTAGAAGTCTTGGTGCACGTCCACACCTTCACGGAAGTGGAAGATATTGGCGCGCAGGCCGAGCTCCGGCAGCAGCCAAGACTCGAGGTAGCCGAAGCGCGGGTGGTTAGCGCCGCGGGCCATGTAGAGGCCAAAGTCGGTGACCCGGTAGGTGTCTACCTCGCGCTGGAAACCTTTCGGGTCGACATTGATGTTGTCGGCCGTATTGAAGGTCTCTTGCTTGACTGGGTGCAGGTCTGTGCTCATTAGTTCACCTCGAGGAAAGCCGCGGTAGGTGGGAAGGAACACGAGGATTCAGCAGTGTTAACCGCACCGGAGAGAACCGCCACGATGGTTCCCTTGCCGGTCGTTGCGCGGCCCGAGACCGTGGTTGGCCCATCGGTGTTGATGCCGTTGTTGAAGAGGGGTGTGGTGCCGAACTGGAAGGTGTCCAGGTTGAACCACTGAACGCGCATGGCGCCCTGCTCTTCAGCGGCGGTCGGGGTGCCCAGGGCGGTGAAGAGGAAGACGGCTTCGCCTTCGCCTGCGCCTGGGGCCGGCATCTCGGTCGGGCCAGGCACGGCGATGGCGGAACCCACCGAATCGCCCTGCCCGCCGATGCACTGCGCGGAGACCGTGGGCCAGTAGAACTGGCGGAAGCCGGGGTTATTTCCCTCCGGCATCGCGACGCCGCCCTCGCCGCCTTCACCAGCGGTGAAGTTGAGTGCGGTGAGGATGGCGCTACGGGCCTCCTGCGGGATCCATGGCTGTGCCGCGAAAGCACGAACGCGCTCCTGCGTCTCCGGGGTGGGACGACCGAGGCTGTCCAGCGGGTTGCTGCTCTGGGGGACGTTCACCAGCGAGGAGAGATCAGGGGCGCCGGCATGTGCGGGCGTGATGCTGAGCAGGCCCATCATCAGGGCAGCAGTGAGTCCGGCTACGCCGCGACGGGCGGAGCCGGTGGAGTGCTGTTCAGAAAAGGCCATGGAGAATCCTTGCGTGTGGGTGGGGAAGTGACGTCACAGAAACTACACAGTGATCACGTCAGTCACAATAGTATCTGCTGTCACAATATTCACTTTTTCGGCGTAGTCAACTCTTTTTAGAGCCCTACTGTGCGGTATGTCGGTTCTTGATATCAATCTGTTACATCCCGCGCGATGCTGCACATCAAAGGGCTAGAGAGTATATTTAAGGGCCGTTCACATCGCTAACGCACCATGCTTTGAAGGAGCACCCCACACGTGAGTAATACTGAATTCCGTAACGTAGCCATCGTCGCGCACGTTGACCACGGTAAAACCACCCTTGTCAACGGCATGCTGGAGCAGTCCGGCGCTTTCGGCGACCATGGCGAACACTCGGATCGCGTCATGGACTCCAACGATCAGGAGCGCGAGCGCGGCATCACCATTCTGGCGAAGAACACCGCCATCCACCGCAAGGGCCTGGGCAAGGACGGCGGGGATCTCATCATCAACGTCATCGATACCCCAGGTCACGCTGACTTTGGCGGCGAGGTCGAGCGCGGTATCTCCATGGTGGACGGCGTCGTGCTGCTTGTCGACGCCTCCGAAGGCCCCCTCCCGCAGACCCGCTTCGTCCTCACCAAGGCACTGGAGGCGAAGCTGCCGGTCATCATCTGTGTGAATAAGACCGACCGCCCAGACGCCCGCATTGACGAGGTTGTCACCGAGGCCCAGGACCTGCTGCTGGAAATCGCCGCCGGCCTCGAGGACGAGGAAGCTGCCGCTGCCGCCGAGGAGCTGCTGGATCTGCCCGTCCTGTACACCTCCGGCCGCGAGGGCAAGGCTTCCACCGAGAACCCAGGCAACGGCAACGTCCCGAACGCCGATGATCTGCAGGCGCTTTTCGACGTTATTTATGACGTCCTCCCCGAGCCCTCCGCCAAGGTTGACGCTCCTCTGCAGGCACACGTGACCAACCTGGACTCCGATGACTTCCTTGGTCGTATCGCCCTGCTACGTATCTACTCGGGCACCCTCAAGAAGGGCCAGCAGGTGGCCTGGATGCACTACGACGAGGAAGGGGAGATGCACACCAAGACCGTCAAGGTGGCAGAGCTGCTGCGCACCGTCGGCTTCCAACGCCAGCCGGATACCGAGGCCATCGCCGGTGACATCGTAGCCATCTCCGGTATCTCCGACATCATGATTGGTGACACCATCGCGGACGTGGAGAACCCGCAGCCGCTGCCGCGTATCAAGGTCGATGAGCCGGCTATTTCCATGACCATCGGCGTCAACACCTCCCCGATGGCAGGCCAGGGCGGCGGCGATAAACTCACCGCCCGCTTGGTCAAGGCCCGCCTGGACCAGGAGCTCATCGGTAACGTCTCCATCAAGGTGCTGCCGACCGAGCGTCCCGACGCTTGGGAAGTCCAGGGCCGCGGCGAGATGGCGCTTTCCGTACTCATCGAGAACATGCGCCGCGAGGGCTTCGAGTTGACCGTCGGTAAGCCGCAGGTAGTCACCCAGGTCATCGACGGAAAGACGATGGAGCCCTATGAGATGCTCACCATCGATTCCCCCTCCGAGCACCAGGGCGCTATTACCCAGCTGCTGGCCACCCGCAAGGGGCAGATGCAGTCCATGGACGTGCGCGAGGGCGACTGGGTCCGCATGGTCTTCCGCGTTCCCGCCCGCGGTCTCATCGGTTTCCGCACCCAGTTCATGACGGAGACCCGCGGCGCTGGCATCGCCAACTCCATATCCGATGGCCTCGACGTCTGGGCCGGCGACATCAAGGCCCGCCCGACCGGATCTCTGGTGGCCGACCGTTCCGGACAGATCACCGCCTACGCCCTCCAGCAGCTGGCGGACCGCGGTGACTTCTTCGTGGAGCCGGGCATGGAGGCCTACGAGGGCATGGTTGTCGGCGCCAATAACCGTGATGAGGATATGGATATCAACATCACCAAGGAAAAGAAGCTGACCAACATGCGCTCCGCCACCGCGGACGCCACCGTCACCCTGGCCAAGGCCCGGACCCTGTCCCTGGAAGAGGCGCTGGAGTTCTGTGGTACCGACGAGTGCGTTGAGGTCGGCCCGAACGTCCTGCGCGTGCGCAAGGTCGAGCTGTCCGCCACCGACCGCAAGCGCGCGGCCGCCCGCGCCAAGCAGCTCAACAAGTAGTTCGCTCAGCGCCGCCCCGGGCAACTACAGTGGTAGGGAAAGTTTTCGGAATGTAAAGGTTGTGTGGAGTGGACCGTTTCCTGCCTCGGCTTGGCGTTATCCTCGCAGCCGCCCTGCTTACCGCCTGCCAGGCCAACCCCGGTCCGCCGCCGGTGGTAGATGAGAACGATCGCAGTACCACTCCAACGAATTCCAGCACCACGGCCCCGCCACCTGAGGTAGCACCCGAAGAGGACCTTCTGCCGGAGCGCAGCACCGTGGCGATTGGGGTGGACCCGCTGCGCGGTGGGCTCAACCCACACCTAGTGGCGAACAACTCCGAGCTGGTCAACCAGATTGCGGAGCTGGTCCTTCCTTCAGCTTTCCACGGCTCTGAGATGGATACGGATGTCCTGGAATCCGCAGAGGAGATCGAAGCCCCCGGCAGCATTGCCATGCGGGTACGCTATACCATCGCCGGGCCGGCGCAATGGTCGGATGGCACGCCGATCAGCGGCTCCGATTTTAACTACCTGTGGTCACAGATAACGCGCACGCCGGGCGCGAAGGACGTGGCTGGCTACCGGGCAATTACAGCCGTGCGGACCTCCGGGAATGGGCGCGTGGTCACCGTTGACTTTGCCCATCGCGTGGAGGATTGGCAGAAGCTCTTTGCCAACCTCGTGCCCTCCCACCTCCTGGAAGACCGCGATTTCGCCTCGGCCCTGGCGGACGGGATCCCCGCCTCGGCCGGGCGCTACCTCGTCGCCGGAATGGATCGCGGCCGGGGAATCATTACCCTCAACCGCAACGACCGGTTCTGGGGAGAAGATCCCGCGAATATCGACGTCATTCAGCTGCGCGCTGTGCGCGATACCGCGCAGGCGGTGAACATGTTGCGCTCGCACCAGATCGGTTTTGCTGATATCACCCCGCAGCAGACCACCCTGGAGAATTTGAGCCTGCTCAGCAACGTCAATACCGGTGTGGTGACCCGGCAACGCCAGCTGCGGCTGAACATGTCGGCGGTTGAGGGAGCACTCGATGAGCAGGCGCAACGCCGTGCGTTAGCCTCGCTTCTCGACACCGACCAACTAGCCCGCCTCGCCACCGGCCGCGCCTCGGAGCTCAAGGCTGGGAACAATCCCTTCGATAGCCACGCGGAGCTCGCCCCATTGCGCGAGCGTGCGGGCCGCAAGCCGGTGCGGATTGCCG
The DNA here is from genome assembly GCF_001808895.1 of Corynebacterium sp. HMSC070E08. Taxonomy (NCBI): domain Bacteria; kingdom Bacillati; phylum Actinomycetota; class Actinomycetes; order Mycobacteriales; family Corynebacteriaceae; genus Corynebacterium; species Corynebacterium sp. HMSC070E08. The sequence goes on along the minus strand of NZ_KV794796.1, from coordinate 120,723 downwards.
TGGATCCCCAGTACCCCACCGCCTTGGCGGCGGCCACCACCATCGTGGACGTGCTCCAAGCCAAGGCCATCGACGCGGAGGTCGTCACCGAACGCCTGACCACGATTACCTCCGACCTGCTCCCGGCGGGCAAGGTGGATGCTGTGGTGGCGTGGGATGAGAACGGCGAGGACGCACTCAGCCTGGCCAACTATTTCGTGTGCGCGACACCCACGCGCCCGGCGGCAACGTTGTCTGGGTACTGCCCGGAAAACTCCGCCGACACTGCCCTGGGTATTCTCTCTGGCGACGTGGATTCCGCGACCGCGCAGGATCGCGTAGAGCATCTCAACAGGGAGGAAGCGCTCTTCGTTCCGCTGCTCAACGAGGTGCGTATCCATGCTTTGGGCAAGGGTATTGTTGGCCCCGGACAAAGCATTGAGGACTGGGACTCCGGCCTCATCAGCGCACCGCAGTGGAGGAAAGATGATGACTAAGGATCTCACTGGCTACCGTGTCGTGGCCGTTCATGCCCACCCAGATGACGAGGTGCTTTTTACCGGCGGAACGTTGGCGGACCTGTCCGCGCGCGGCGCGCAGGTCACGCTGATTACCGCGACGCTGGGAGAGGAAGGCGAGATCATCGGCGAGCCCTACCAGGGCCTCGCGGAGACCGACCAGCTGGGAGGGTTCCGCGCCTGGGAGCTTAAGCACGCGCTCGACGCTTTAGGCGTCGACGGTATTCAGCTGGGTGGTTTCGGGCACTTCCGCGATTCCGGCATGGAAGGCTCGCCCGCTCACGAGAATCCGCGGGCCCTGGTCAACCGCGTGGAAGAGGCCGCCGACCTGATGCGGGGCCACCTTGTCGCGCTGCGTCCACATGCAGTGCTGACCTATGGCCCGGACGGCGGTTACGGGCACCCCGACCATATCGCTGTGCACAAGGCCGTGCATGCGGCTGCCTCGCCTGAGCAGCGCATCTGGTGGGCCGTCTTTGAGCGCGCCGCGCACTACCGCGGCCTCGATGCTGTTACCCCTCCGGAGGGCTGGAGCCTGCCCGATAAGGAGTACCTGGATAACTTCACCAATGCTGGCTGCGATGTGGCCTACGAGCTCACTGACGCGGCTCTCAGCGCCAAGCGCGCAGCGATGCTGGCCCACGCCACGCAGATCTGGCTTGCCGACGGCTCCCTCACTACCGTCAACCCTCACGCCGCCCAGGCGGGCTTGAAGGATCCCGCGGAGGTTCCCGCTGCCTATGCCTTGTCCAACCTGCTCACCATGCCGCTGCTGCGCCACGAGTTCTACCAGCTGGGCCAAGGTGAGCTGCAGGATTCATTGCTGGGGGAGAAATGAGCGAGCGCGCAATCCGCACCGACTTCTCCCGCGGCGAGCAAGTAGGGGGCCTAGTGTGGCTCGTCTTAGGCGCACTCTGCTCGCTGACCTTAGAGGTGGTCTATCTCACCGCCCGCGTGCCATGGTTCGACGGGGCCAGCGTGGCCTTTCCGATCACCATCCTCATCGCCTTTTGGTTCAACGGGGTGCTGACCCGCACAGCGCGGCTGTGGAGTGAGAATCCCTACATCGCGGGCTTGCCCGGTTTAGCTTGGGTGGCGGGTTTCCTCGCGTTCATGCTGGGTGCCGCTATCGGGGACGGTAGCTTGCTGGCCAATAATATTCTCAGCCTGCTGCTGTTCGCCGCGGGAATCGCGGGTAGCGTTTGGCCATTTTTCGCCTCGGAGTAGCATACTGTTAGTCGTAGAAAACCCGTGACACACAGGAGTTTAAACACCTTATGACTTACACCATCGCGCAGCCTTGCGTCGACGTGATGGACCGCGGCTGCGTTGAAGAGTGCCCGGTCGACTGCATCTACGAGGGCAAGCGCATGCTCTACATCCACCCGGACGAGTGCGTGGACTGCGGCGCCTGTGAGCCGGCTTGCCCGGTGGAGGCCATCTTCTACGAGGATGATGTCCCGGATGAGTGGCTGGACTACAACGATGCTAACGCCGCCTTCTTTGATGATCTCGGCTCCCCGGGCGGCGCAGCTGCGCTCGGCCCGCAGGACTTTGATGTCCCGATGATCGCTGCACTCCCGCCTCAGAACCAGGAGTAATAGATGAGCCGCACGCCGCTGGGAGACACGCTCCCGGATTTTCCGTGGAACTCGCTTGCTGACGCCAAGAAGAAAGCACAGGCGCACCCGGACGGGATCGTTGACCTATCGGTGGGCAATCCCGTCGATCCGGTGGCCCCAGGCGTGCAGTTAGCGCTGTCCGCAGCGGCCGAGGCCCCCGGCTACCCGCAGACACAGGGCACCCCGGAGCTGCGCGAGGCCATTGCGAAGGCGCTGCAGCGCCGCTACAACATGAACGTGGACGCGGTGCTGCCGGTCATCGGCACTAAGGAAGCTATCGCCTGGCTGCCTACCTTGCTGGGCATGCGCGGCGAGACCGTGGCTTTCCCGACGGTGGCTTATCCCACCTATGAAGTCGGTGCACTTCTGGCCGGTGCCAAGCCTCTGCGCGCCGATGAGGATTTCCAGGATGCGTCGCTCGTGTTCATCAACTCGCCGTCGAATCCGACGGGCCGGGTGTTGGGCGTCGAGAAGCTGCGTGAGATCGTTGCCTGGGCGCGCGCGAACAACGCCATCGTGGCCTCGGACGAGTGCTACATGGGCCTGGGCTGGGATGATGAGAACCCGCCGGTGTCCATCCTGGATCCGCGCGTGACCGATGGCGACAACACCGGGCTCATTGCGATGCATTCGCTGTCCAAGAGCGCGAACATGGCTTCTTACCGTGCCGGTTTCTTCGCGGGCGATGCCCAGCTCATCGCGGAGCTGCTGGAGCTGCGCAAGCACGCAGGGCTCATCGTTCCAGGCCCCATCCAGGCGGCCATGGTCGCCGCGCTTGACGACGACCCCTCCGAAGCCCTCCAGCGCCAACGCTACGCCGCGCGCCGTGTGGATCTCATGCGGGCACTGACCGGCGCGGGCTTTCGGATCGAGCACTCCGAGGCTGGGCTCTACCTGTGGGCAACGCGCGGTGAGAACTGCCGGGCGACCGTCGACTGGCTGGCCGAGCGCGGCATCCTCGTTGCACCGGGTGACTTCTATGGCCCAGCGGGCGAGCAATTCGTGCGCATTGGCCTCAACGGCACTGATGAGCGCATCGCCGCAGCCGTGGCCCGCTTGGCTGCGTAAATGGCCTTTCGCCCACCAGCGCGGGAGGGGATTAGCCCGCGTAAGGTGATGCTCACGGGCATCGTGCCCGCCACTCCTACCTATTGGGCAGGTGAGGCGGGCGATTCCGCGTTTTCGCCCGGTACTCGCTTAGAGCCCGGCACTGTGCTTCCCGGCCCAACGCTGGCCTGGTATCACCCTTCGGTGCCTTCCGAAGAGCCTATTCCGTTTGATTACCGCGTGGTGTTTGAGGACGGGGACCTGATAGTCGCGGACAAGCCGCACTTTCTGCCCACGACGTCGAACGGGCGCATCGTGCGCGAGACCCTCCAAACCCGCCTGCGCGTGGACTACGGGGAGGACTCTATTGTGCCGCTGCACCGGCTGGACCGGTTGACGTCGGGGTTGGTGCTGTGCTCGCGTAATCCGCGCACGCGCGCTGCGTACCAGCAGCTTTTTCAGGAGCGTGCGGTGGTGAAGCGCTACCGTGCTCGGGTGGCCGCGCCCTTCTCCTTCGACGGCACGGTGCAGCTGGGCATGCGGCGAGTGCGGGGTGAGCGCCAGGTCCGCGTGGATCCTATCGGCACGCCTACGGTGACTCGGGTGCGCGCTCGGGGGACGGTGGCCGATGTCTGGCCACTGACCGGCCATACCCACCAGATTCGCGTGGTGCTTAACCACCTGGGGCATCCGATTGTGGGGGATGATACTTATCCGGTGGATCGCGGGTTGTCCCTCTACGATTTTTCCACGCCCCTGCGGCTTACTCACGTCGCTTTGAGCTTTAAGGATCCGCTTTCTGGTGAGAAGCGTGAGTTTCAGCTGTGAGATTCGGCGCTCTTGCGGCGCGCGTTTTAGTTTGCGCTTCGCGAGGGACTAGACTCGGACGAAGTTTTATTCATCATAATTGAGCATTTTGTACGAAGGGCGTGTCCATGGCGGATCTGAGCTTTGCTCGCTTTGCCTCGAATCTTGGCCAGTTCATTAAGTTCGGTCTGGTCGGTGGTTCGGGCACGTTGGTCAACATTGCGACTTCGATTGTGGCTGCAAAGTGCGGTTTGGCGTGGTTTGGTGCCACGCCGCATGACGCGATGTTCAACCTGTTCGGCACGCAGTTCCACGTGCGTTGGTTCATGCTCTTTTCCACGATTGCCTTCTTGGTGGCGAATACCTGGAATTACCAGCTCAACCGCATGTGGACGTTTAAGTCCGTGAACAAGGTGTCTTGGTTGCGCGGGTTCTTCCCGTTCCTCATCACGGGTATCGGCGCCTACCTGGTTACCCTCGCGGTGCAGTACCTGCTGATGAATCCGACCTCGCCGCTGCAACTGCCGCCTGATATTTTCGATGACTCCACGGGCTTCCGCACGATGTACTACTGGGCCAATGCCATTTCCATCGTGGTGGCGATGCCGATTAACTTCATCTTCAATAAGCTGTGGACGTTCCGCTCGACGCCCAAGGCGCCGGTCGTGGTCCACGAGACCGAACCGGCTTAAAACCAGCCCTTCGCCCCGCCGCCTCGCGCTCTCGCCCCGCCTCGCCCCGCACCCTTCGCGCTCACCAGCGTAAGGCTGCGGGGCCTTTGTGTCGCGGCGGTGAGCGGGAAGGGAGGCGTCGGCACGCACCGCTTCCTTCGCGCTCACTGGAGACACGGCGTGGAACCGCTCCATCGTGCTGGTGAGCGCTTAGGGACGAAAATCGGAAACCCGCCCTTTGCGCTCACCGGCATCTAATAGATTCGCTAGTTCCCGTTTACAGTGAGCGGGAAGGGGCGGCGGCAGCGGTTTAGCGGGGCAGGGCAAGGCTGCATTCTTTGCGGGGGCCGGCAGTATCGGCTTGAACTACCCTTGGCGCTCACCGGCGCCTGTAAAAAGCAAGACCCGCCGTCCGCGGTGAGCGCGAAGGGCGGGATGGATGGGGATTGGCCGGGCAGTGCGGTCTAGTCGTCGAGCTCGGAGTCGAGGCGGGCCTGGTCGCGTTGATGCTGGCGGCGGCGAAGGAATGGCGTGAAGATGATGGCGGCGGTCACGCCAGCCCCAGCGCCAAGCAAGTAGGAGGTGGAGTCCGGTGCGTAAGCGTTGTGGGCAATTCCAACGAACATCACAATGAGCGGGATGAGGTAGACGGTCATCGCAGGCCAAATGCGGCCAACAGGCGGGGTGGCGACGCGCTTGCGCAGCCACGCCGTGCCGAAGAGATTGCCGATGATAGACGGTGCGATGGCGAGGAAGCACAGCATGCTCATCTGACCAGGAAGGACCCAGGCGAGGATGGCTGCGGCGACGAGCTCGAGGAAGCGGGTCGGGGTAGCGCTGATGGTGTTGGCCTTGTAGAAAGTCTCGCGCTCGAATTCGTCGCGAGAGGCGCGGTCGATCTCGCGGAGCGTGTAGTTGGCCAGGGCGTTAATCATGTTGTTCATCTCCAAAGACTTCTTCGATGGTTTTTCCCAGTTCGCGGCAGATGTCTAGCGCTAGGTAGACGGAGGGGGAGTAGTTGCCGCGTTCGATATTGGCGATAGTTTGGCGGGAAACGCCGGCCCGTTCAGCAAGGTCGGCTTGAGACATCTCGAGCCAGCGCCGCCATTTGCGAACCATGTTCTGATGCTCGGCCATCTGGCCTCCTTTACGGTGTGTAACTCTTACATGCCTAAGTGTAAAGAAAACTTGTCACGATGGCAATGTTTGCATGCATAAGTGCCAAGTCCAATAAGGCTGGGTCGCCGCAGAAGGGAGCTTGGGATTTCGTCCTTTGAGCAGCTCAAGAGTCGCTTTGATAAGCAAGAAGGCGTCGTTGAGGTGGTAGCGGATATCGTCGGCAGTAAAGCGCAAAACCGTATACCCATGGGCTACGGCCGCGTTCTGCTTCGAGCGGTCCGCTTGAAACGCCCGATCATTTTTGTGGTACTCCCAGCCGTCGACCTCGATGATGAGCTTGCCAATCTTCAGGTCAAAGCGGTACCCCGCAATGAGCGCGTTGTGCTCAGGAAAGATCCCGTCCGCGCTAAGCCTTCGGCTGAGCTGGCGCTCCGGTACGCTATCGGCCCCAATCGGCGTGCGTCGGATAGTCTCTTTCAAGCGCCGGGGAACCCGACGCATCCTTCGCCGGTCATCTTCGAGGCGGGCTGGTCCTGTTTTGCCGCGGTAGTGCGCTTCCAGCAGCTGCCCGCACGCCGCGGCTATACGACGGGCTGCCCACAGCACCTGAACAACAGGCAGGCCATTTACCTTGGCAGTAGCCGACAGGCGTGAATGAGTCACGCGAAAATTTTTGCCCTTAAGCGTGCGCGGGCCCTCGGCTTCCAGCGGAAACGTCAGCTTCCTCCCCAGGTGAATCTCCTGTGCGGTCTTGCCCGTGAAATGTATTCGACTGAGCCCGTGTGCCAGAGCCCGCGCCACGGCAAGCGGCGACCACTCGTCGCTATAAATCCCGCGGTGCACGCGAAAGAGCGTCCCCGCGCGAAGCTTCCGCCTGATTGCCTCCTTGCTCAAGCCCTGCTCGCGAAGCTCCGCGGTCGTCCATGCCTTCATGAAGCTCAAGGTATGCAGTGCTTCACGACGCGTCGAGGGTCAATTCCCCGCCTGTGGATAACTTGGCCCTGCGGCGTCGATTTTGCGCTAAAAAGCTGTCGCGTCCGCAATTTTTGCACCTCTTGCCCGCCCCGAAACTCCCTTCGCGCCCACGGGCAGCCTTGAAAAAGCGACACCCCGGTCGCCGGTGAGCGCGAAGGGTGGTCAGTGATAGGCGTGGCGGGAAAGCGGCCCCGTTTGGTTCCGCCTTCCCCTTTGCGCTCACGGAGCACGTGCCTGGCGCTCTTCAGCTCATCGATGGTGAGCGCGAAGGGAGTGATTGAGTGGGTAAGCTCCTGCGCCTGACCCTTGGCGGCCACCAAGAGCGGACAAACTGTACAACGCTGGTCGGCCGGTGAGCGCGAAAGGTGGGGCGGCGATGGAAACGAGGGGGTTGGGCGGCGATGGAAACGAGGGAGTGGGGCGGCGAGATGGCGAGGGGCGGCTAGCGGGCCTCGAGCTCCTCGGCCGTCGGTAGGGGCAGGCGCGAGGTCGGGGCAATGCCGCGGGCCTTCGCGTTGATGACACCGGCGATGGCGAGTACCGCGAACATGGCGGCGGCGGAGAAGAGTTGGATGCGGGCTGAGGCGTCGCTAAGCATGAGCACCGCAATGGCCGCAAAGAGCGCCAGCGCGAACCACGTGAGGTAGGGGTAGGCCCACATGCGCACCGGCAGCGGGTGGATGGCCTCGAGCTGTGGGCGCAGGCGCAACTGGCTCACCGCGATGAAGACCCACACGATGAGCAGCGAGGCTCCAGCGGCGTTGAGCATGAAGGACAGCAGCCACCCGGTATCTGCATAGTTGAGAACAACCATCACCGCGGAGAGGATGACCGACAGGGCAATGGCGGCGGTTGGCACGCCGCGGCGATCTGTTGCGGCGAAGAGCTTGGGCGCCTCACCGCGGGAGGCCAGCGAGTGCATCATGCGGGAGGAAGCATAGATCTGCGCGTTGAAAGCAGAGAGCAGCGCGAGAACGATGACCACTTCCATGATGGCAGCCGCGCCTGGGATTCCCGCGCGGTCCAAGACCATGGTGAACGGCGACTCGGCGGCAGACTGCGCGGAGCCGAGCGAGGAATAGGGCAGGAGGAAGGTGATGACGAGGACAGAGCCCAGGTAGAACACCGAAATGCGCGTAATGGTGGTGCGCACTGCGTTGACGAGGGATTTCTCGGGGTCCTCGGATTCCGCCGCGGCGATGGCAACGACCTCGATGCCGCCGAAGGCGAAGGCCACGGCAAGCAAGCCGGCGGCCACGCCGCCAAGGCCGTTGGGCATGAAACCGTCGGCAAGGAAGACTGACGTGCCGATGAAGGTGTGGCCGGGGAGAAGGCCGAAGATGAGCAGCGCGCCGATAACGAGGAAAGCAATAATGACGGCAACCTTGATGAAGGCGAACCAGTACTCAAACTCACCAAACAAGCGCACCCGCAGCAGGTTGATGGTTCCGAAGAGAGCCACGCAGATGGCTGCAGGAATCCAGGGCGGGCAGTTAAACCACGCGCCGATGAACCCGGCCGCACCGGTGATTTCCGCGCCCAGGACCGCGACGGTGGCTAGCCAGTAAATCCAGCCCTGCGTAAAGCCTGCCCAGCGGCCGATGCCGTGCTCCGCGTATTCGGAGAAGGAGCCGGATGCGGGGATGACCGTGCCCATCTCACCGAGCATCTGCATGACCAGGATGGCAAGGAATCCAGCGATGAGGTACGCCAAGAGGACCGCGGGGCCGGCAGCAGAAATGCCAACACCGGTGCCTAAGAAAAGGCCGGCGCCGATAGTGGAGCCTAGCCCCATCATGGTCAGGTGGCGGACCTTCAAGCCGCTGCCGAGTGAGCGAGAGGAGGAGGAATCGTTTTGAGCAGTCACCTTTAGCATTCTAGGCCGCGGCTTTAGTCGGTTGGGCATAAAGGGGCCCGGGATCAAGAAAAGCCCCCGCAGACACGGGGGCCTTAATGCTGCTAAGCCTAGTTCTTGTGCAGGTCCTCGTTGAGGGCCACAGCCTCAGACTTCCAGTCCACGGCCTCGACGGCGCCGGTCACGGAGTTACGGCGCAGCAGCACGCCGGAAACACCAGAGAGCTTGGAGCCCTTGATGGTGTCGCCCTCAGACAGGCCCAGGGCCTCCGCGATCTTGCCAAAGACGGCAATCTTGGTACCGGCGGTGACGTAGAGGCCGGCTTCGACGACGGCGTCGTCGCCAAGCGAAATGCCCACGCCGGAGTTCGCGCCGAGCAGGCAGCGCTCACCGATGGAGATGACCTCCTTGCCGCCGCCGGACAGGGTGCCCATGATGGAGGCGCCGCCGCCGATATCGGAGCCATCGCCCACGACGACGCCTGCGGAAATACGGCCCTCGACCATGGAGGCGCCCAGGGTGCCGGCGTTGAAGTTAACGAAGCCCTCGTGCATCACGGTCGTGCCCTCAGCGAGGTGGGCGCCCAGGCGAACGCGGTCGGCGTCACCGATGCGCACGCCGGACGGGACAACGTAGTCCACCATGCGCGGGAACTTATCGACGGAGTAGACCACGACCGGGCCGCGGGAGGCGAGGCGGCCGCGGACCATCTGGAAATCGGCAACCGCGCAGGGGCCGTAGTTGGTCCACACCACGTTGGCCAGCTTGCCGAAGATACCGTCGACGTTCAGGCCGTGAGGCTTGACTGCACGGTGGGAGAGCAGGTGCAGGCGCAGGTAAGCGTCGTAGGTGTCGGCGGGAGCCTCGTCCAGATCCTTGATGGACGTCTCCACCGCGATGCGGGCGACGCCGCGCTCCTCGTCGGGGCCAACGAGGTCAGCGAACTGCTGCGGAACCTCCTCCAAGCGCTCGGTGCCGCTGGCTTCTACAGAGATATCGGTGTGAACTGCGGGGAACCAGACGTCCAGGACGGTGCCGTCATGGGTAATGGTTGCCAGGCCGCGTGCGGATGCTGAAGTCATAGGGTCACACCCTAGCAGCTACGCGTTCGACGCGCGCCTTTTGTTACCCGGGAGTAGGTGGAAGATCACAACCAGGGAAACGGTCAGGATGAGGACGGCGAGGACTTGGTTGCGGGCGGAGGCGTCGAAAAGCATGAGAATCGTAAGACCCACCAGTGCCAGGGCGGTCAGCCACGGCAGCCAGGGGAAGCCCGGCACACGCAGCGTCGTGAGCTCGCCGTTGGCCTTCATCTGAGGGTGCAGCTTGATGTAGGAGGCCACGATGAAACACCAGATGACCAGCAGGCAGCCGCCCACCGCGTTAAAGAGGAAGGCCAGAAGCCCCGGCGGGTTCCAGTACTGCAGCACCACCGACGCGAAGGCAAAGATGATGGAGAGCACGACCGCATAAATGGGGGAGCCGGAGACGTTGGTCTTCAAGAAGACGTGGTGCGCGCTGTGGTCCTTGGCCATGTCGTAGACCAAGCGGGAGGTGGCGTAAATCTGCGCATTGAAGGCAGACAGCAGCGCCAAGGCGATGATGGCTTCCATGAATCCCGCGGCGAAGGGGATTTTCGCGGCGGCGAGGACCAGGGTGAAGGGCGAGTCCGCGGCCACATCGGCGTCCTGGATGGAGCTGAAAGGCAAGGCCATGGTGATGACCAGGATGGAGCCGATGTAGAAGACCATGATGCGCACGATGATGGCGCGCACGGCAGTAGCGACGTTGTGGGCCGGGTCCTCAGATTCCGCCGCGGCAATGGTGACCAGTTCGATGCCACCGAAAGCGAAAGCCACGGCGAGCAAGCCGGCAGCAAAGCCGGGGCCGCCGTTGGGCAGGAAGTTCTCCGTGAAGTTATGTCCCGCCATGGACAGGTCCATACCCGGCAGGATACCCAGTGCCATGAGCACACCGACGCCCAGGAAGGCCACGATCGTGGCCACCTTGATGATGGCGAACCAGAACTCGAATTCGCCGAAGCCACCCACGGCGGCAAAGTTAACGATGGCGAAGAAGACCACGGCCACCAATGCCGGAATCCAGGGGTCCACCCCGAACCAGTTGGAGACAATCGCCGCGGCACCGGTAATCTCCGCGCCCATCACCATGACCAGCATGAACCAGTAAATCCAGCCCAAGGTAAACCTGGCCCAGGGCCCGAAGGCCTGGCCCGCATAGGTAGAGAAAGCGCCCAACGAAGGCCGGGCGGCGGCCATCTCGCCGAGCATCCACATCACCAAGGCGATGAGCGCACCAGCCACCGCATAGGAAATAAGGACGGAGGTGCCGGATACCTGGATGCCCAGGCCGACGCCCAGGAAGAGGCCTGCGCCCACCGCGGAGCCGAGGCCCATCATGGTGAGGTGGCGGGTTTTGAGTTGAGTGGCCGCAGCCATAGGGAAATCACCTTCAACGCTGTTGATTGTTTGCAACGGGAAGTACTTTACGCAATGCACTAAGCAACCGGGGGCGCTAGCATGGCGGGTTGTGACTTTAAATCTCTTCTCCGATCCCATCGAGCTGACCAAGGCGCTGGTGGATATCCCTAGCCCTTCGCACCACGAGCAAGCGATCGCTGATGCCGTCGAGGAAGCCCTGCGTGGTCTGGACCAGAGCACAGTAGAGGTGGAACGCTACGGCAACACCGTCTGCGCCCGGACGAACCGGGGCTTTGAAAGCCGCGTGGTCCTCGCCGGTCACATCGATACCGTGCCCTTGGCCGATAACGTCCCCCACACCATGTCGGAGGACGGCGCCACCATGTATGGCTGCGGCACCGTGGACATGAAGTCCGGCATGGCGGTCTACCTTAACGCCTTTGCGCAGCTGTACAACTCCGATGAGCTCAAGCACGACCTCACGGTCATCGCCTATGAGGGCGAGGAGGTCGCCACCGAATTCAACGGCCTGGGCCACCTGCAGAAAGATCACCCGGAGTGGCTGCATGGGGACCTAGCGCTGCTGGGCGAGCCCTCCGGCGCCATGATCGAGGCCGGCTGCCAAGGCACCATCCGCGTGCGCGTTACCGCCCACGGCACTCGCGCGCACTCGGCCCGCGCCTGGCTGGGCTCCAACGCGGCGCACACCTTGGCGCCGGTGATGCTCAACGTGGCCAACTACCAGCCACGCGACGTCGAGATTGACGGCTGCACCTACAAGGAAGGCCTCAACATCGTTCACCTCGAATCCGGCGTGGCCACCAATACCATTCCGGATGAGGCCTGGATGTTCGTCAACTTCCGCTTCGCCCCCGACCGCAGCTCCGAGGAGGCGCTGGCTCACCTAATGGAGGTCCTCGGCGAACACGAAAACATCACCGTGGAGGTCGATGACATCGCTGGGGCCGCCCTGCCCGGTTTGGGGCAGCCAGCGGCGCGCGCGCTTGTCGACGCCGTCGGCGGCAACGTCCGCGCCAAGTACGGGTGGACCGACGTGGCCCGTTTCTCCGAGATGGGTACCCCAGCCGTTAACTTCGGCCCTGGCGATCCGGGCTTTGCTCACAAGAAGGACGAGCAGGTGCCCATCGCCCAGATCACCGAAGTCTCGACCGCACTCTTGAATTACCTGAAGGGATAACACCACCATGACTCCTGAGCAACTGCGCACCCTGCGCGGACCTCTTCTCGTGCGCACCGCCGGAGAGCAGTCCTCCACCTTCGACCAGCGCCTGCTGCAGTCCGGCGCGGATCATGAGTGGCAGCACGCCGATCCCTGGCGCGTCCTGCGCATCCAGGGCGAGTTCGTGGACGGCTTCGACGCCCTGGCCAAGCTGCCCAAGGCCGTGACCGTCTTCGGCTCTGCCCGCACCCCGGAGGATGACCCGAATTACCAGCTGGGCGTGGCCTTGGGCCGCCGACTTGTGGAAGCCAAGTACGCCGTTATCACCGGCGGCGGCCCGGGCATTATGGAGGCGGCCAACCGCGGCGCGCACGAGGCTGGCGGGCTGTCTGTGGGCCTCGGCATCGAGCTGCCGCACGAGCAGGGCCTGAACCCCTACGTGGATCTGGGCTTGAACTTCCGCTACTTCTTCGCCCGCAAGACCATGTTCCTCAAGTACTCCCAGGCCTTCATCTGTCTGCCCGGCGGCATGGGCACCATGGATGAGTTCTTCGAGGTCATGTGCATGGTCCAAACCGGCAAGGTGACCAACTATCCCATCGTGCTCATGGGCACCGACTACTGGGCCGGCCTGGTGGAGTGGATGAAGAAGACCCTGGCCGAGGGTGGGTTCATCAATCCCGAGGACCTCGATCTCTTCCTCGTCACCGACGATATCGATGAAGCCGTCGCCCACATCCTGGCCGCGCACAAGGTCATGTCGGACAAGCGCCTGCGGGAGCAAGAAGACAAGTGACCTCTGCCCCCAACCTCGCGCGGGTCATGGCGATTGTGAACCGCACGCCGGACTCCTTCTACGACAAGGGCGCGACCTTCGAGCTCGACCCCGCAATCCAGCGTGCTGAGCAGGCGCTTGACGACGGCGCCTCCATCATCGACATCGGCGGCGTCAAGGCCGGCCCGGGTGAGCACGTCGACGCGGCCGAGGAAATCGAGCGCGTCGTGCCCACCATCGCGGAGCTGCACCGTCGCCGCCCTGAGGCGCTGATCTCCGTGGACACGTGGCGCGCCGAGGTCGCAGAGGAAGCTATCGCCGCGGGCGCCGGGTTGGTCAACGACACGTGGGCCGGTTGGGACCCCGAGCTCATCGAAGTCGCCGGCCACCACAAGGTGGGTTACGTGTGCTCGCACACCGGTGGCGTGACCCCGCGCACCCGCCCGCACCGCGTGCACTTCGACGACGTGGTCGCCGACGTCATCAGCGAGACCACGCGACTGGCGGAGCGCGCCGCCGACCTCGGCTGCCCGGAGGAGCTGACGTTCATCGACCCCACGCACGACTTTGGCAAAAACACCTTCCACGGTCTGGAACTGTTGCGGCGCATCGATGAGATCGTGGCAACGGGCTGGCCGGTGCTCATGGCCTTATCGAACAAGGACTTTGTGGGCGAGACCCTCGACCGAGCCGTCGACCAGCGCGTCGCGGGCACCCTGGCAGCGACGGCGTGGTCGGCAGCGCGCGGCGTGGCGGCGTTTCGGGTGCATGAGGTGGGCCCGACGCTCGATGTCATCCGCATGACCGCTGCCATTCAGGGACACATGGCGCCGCTCGCGACGACGCGGGGGCTGGCCTAAGGCATGTTTCCGAGCATTTCTGTGGTCATCCCTGCGCTGAATGAGGAGCGCACCGTCGCGCACGTCGTGCGCGCCTGCCTGGCGGATGAGCCTTTAGAGGTCATCGTCATCGACGCCGACTCCACCGATGAGACGCCGCCCGGGCCGCCGCGGCGGGTGCCCGGGTGTGCAACTGGCGCGAGGTGCTGGACGAGGAACCGCGTCCGGGAAAGGGTGAGTCCCTGTGGCGCGGGGTGGCCGCGGCCCGTGGTGAGGTGGTCGTGTTCATCGACGCGGATTTAGAGTCTGCTGCGCCCGGCATGGTTACCGCGCTGACCGAGCCTTTCGTGGATCCCCACGTACAGCTGGTCAAGGTGCGCTACGCGCGCAGCCTGAACGGCCAGCCCACCGGTGGCGGGCGAGTTACGGAGCTGAGCGCCAAGCCGCTGCTGCGCATGTTCTTCCCCGAGCTCGCGCACATCGATCAACCTCTGGGCGGGGAGTACGCGATTCGCCGCGAGACAGCCCTGGGCCTGCCTTTTGTGGCGGGCTACGGGGTGGAGGCGGGGTTGCTGATAGACGTCGCCAAGCGCTATGGCCCCCACGCCATCGCCGAGGTGGACCTGGGCACCCGCGCCCACCGCAACCGCCCGCTCGAGGAACTAGCCCCGATGGCCGATGTTGTCGCGCGCACCATCCTCTCCCGCGCGGGCGTGGTTGGCCCCGTTGCCCAACGTCCGCCGCTGCTGGGTAAGATTTAGCGCATGATGTCCTGGATTCTTCTTATCGTCGTCCTTATCGCCCTCGTCATCATTGGCACATGGGCGTGGGGAACCATCGTGGGTCGGGGGACCGTGATGGAGGCTCCCGATACGGCCGTGGATACCAACGAGGAGAATCTCCGCGCCCTTGAGGAGGGGCGCTTCGACGACCTGCGTTTCGACGTCGTGACACGCGGCTACCGCCAGGACCAAGTGGACGCCCTGCTGGCCGCCGTGGAGCGTCGCCTGGGCGCTGAGTCGGTGGCTTCTGACGGTTCTGCAGATGATTCTGCGGAACCTTCCGCCGCGGGTGAGGCAACGAGCCTGCCGCTGTCGGCCGAAAAAGAGCTAGACTAGAAGGACGTTCTAAAAATAGTCGAAGGAGACTCAATATGGCAGCGATGAAGCCCCGTACCACTGGTGGAGAGATGGAAGCGGTAGAGGAGTCCCGCAAGATCGTGATGCGCATTCCTTCTGACGGGGGTGGGCGCATTGTCATTGAGCTCAGTAAAGAAGAAGCAGCGGAGCTGGGTTCACTCCTCGTAGCAGTTTCTAGCTAGTCTAGGAGCATGCTTTCACATATCGTCGATATTCTGGCCGATCCCGCCGATGGCAGCGCCCTGCAGGGCGCGGATGATTTTTCTCGCCTCGTGTCGGAGACCGGCCATTCTTATGACGTGGCCAAGCAGGGCTACGTCACGCTGGCAGCCGGCGCGGGCCTGAAACATCAGGGCGACGATGCCGCGATGGTTACCGCCCGCGAGACCTACCTGGCCATGGGGCACTTCGCGCCCTTCGTGGAGGCAGTGACCGGCGCGGTCCAGGACTCTTTGGAAACCCAGGATGCGGCTGAGCACGTAGCAGGCCTGGATGTGGACACCGCCCCCGCGCTCCTTGAGGTGGGCGCGGGCACGGGTTACTACCTTGCCCACACGCTCGATTCGATTGAGGGCGCTCGCGGCGTGGGCCTGGATATCTCCACACATGCGGCCAAGCACCTGGCCAAGTCGCACGAGCGCGTCGGTGCCGTGGTCGCGGATGTGTGGGAGCGTCTGCCGCTGAAGGATGATTCGATTCACGCCATCTCGGTCGTCTTCGCCCCGCGCAACCCGGCGGAATTCCAGCGCGTGCTCGCCCCCGGCGGGGAGGTTATTGTGCTGACTCCGCAGGCTGGCCACCTCGATGAGCTGCGGGAGCCTTTGGGCATCCTCGGCGTCGAGGAAGGAAAGGTGGAGCGTCTCTACGCGCAGGCGGAAGGTTTCCTTGAGCAGGCGGCCGACCCGGTCGATATTTCCTTCCCCATCGTCCTCGACAAGGCATCCATCGCTGCGCAGGTGGGAATGAGCCCTTCTGCGCGCCACATCAGCCCGGAAGGGCTGGCCGAGCGTATGGCCTCTCTGCCGCAAACCCTGACCGTGACGGCGCACGCTCGTCTGGACCGTCTGCGCTCTGCTTAATAGGCGGCTTTATTCTCGGCCGCATGCTGGTTGCATTTCTGGCCTAAACGCTTCAAAGCTGCAGCTGTGGCCCATCCTCAGCATTTCATGGCTACATCCCCGGTCCAGCCTCAGCATTTCATGGCTACATCCTCGGTCCGGCCTTGACGCCGCGCGGCTACCAAAACTTCCCTTCGCGCTCACTGGCAGCGCCCGCGACGGTTGTCTGAAGTCCACGGTGAGCGCGAAGGGCGGGGTGAGGCCCGGCCTGGCTGAGTGACGCGCGTCAGCTGCGTGGTCCCGCTGGCGCTCGAGGGCATCCTCGCTAATCTCCCTTCGCGCTCACCGGCAGCGCCCGCGGTGGTTGTTTGATGTCCACGGTGAGCGCGAAGGGTAGGGGAGCGCATTAAGAGGAGGACCGGTCATCCCGGTCCTCCTCTTATAGTTCAACACACGCGCGATGCGATTAAGAGCGCTTGGTGCCCTTTCGGCTCCACGACTGCTCAATGACAGCCTCGCCCTCCGTGCTGACCTCGATGGCAGAGCACCCGCCCTCGAAGTAGACGCGAGAGCTCATGGCCACCAAGCCGCCATCCACAAACACCTCAACGCTAGCGCCGTCCTGGATGACGGTGAGCGTGTCCGAATCGCCCTCAGCCAGCTGGGTCACCGCAGGAGCAGAGTCCTTGAAGTAGTGATCAAAGGCCTTCGACATGGAGCGATCCAGGCTGATCTCGGAGCCGGTGTGGCGGATGACCGCGGCGGCATCACCGTTACCGTCCTTCAGCGTGACGGTCACGGCGGAGCCTTCCGGAACCTCCAAAACACCAGTCCAGGATTGGGCATAATCGGAGAGCTTCACCGCATCCGGCAGACCCTCCGCCGGGGTCTGGTACAGCACACCGCCCTGCAGCGTGACCGCACGGGGCAGCGACAGGCTATTGGCCCAGCCCTCCGCCTCCCAGGATGGGTGCTTGGTGGCGTCGTCACCGCGACCGTTGCCGTTGAGCAGACCGAGGATGACCGCACGGTCGTAGCGGCGCTCTTGCGGAATCGTTCCGGTCGTGGTGTTGGTGTTGCGCGGGCGGGAGAAATCGTGGCCAAAGTCCACGCGCTGGAAACCCTTCGCCACGGTGAACACCGTGCCATCAAGGCGGCCCACGATATAGCCGGAAACATCGCGGCCCTCGCGCTCTAAGGTCACGAAGAGCACATCGTAGATTTCCCTATCGACCTCGTCGCGCAGGCGCACCAAGCGCGGCGAGACCACCGGCGGGATGGGGGAGGTAGCCGGAACCTCGCCCTCCTCAAAACCGGGGTCGCCGTCGAAGCTCAACGGCCCGAGGAGCGTCCAGGATTCGCCATCGGGGCTATCCAGGATCACCGGCACCGGCGCGTCCGAGTGCCCGGTCAGCGCAAGCATGAGCCAGCCATCGTGGCCTTCCTCGCGGTCCTCCTTAGCCCAATCTGGGACCACAGAGGGAGAGCGGAAGCGGTCGTGATTGGTGCTGGCACCGACAGCTTCGCCGAAGCGGACGACATCCGGGTCGAGCGCCGTAGGGTCATCGGAGACGACGCACTCATCGGCGTAGTCGGTGTAGCGCGCTAGGCGCACGCTCGTACCCACCGAGGTCACCGAGGTGAAATATAGGTTGAGGGCCTCCTTGCCCTCCGCGACGGAGCCAGCACGCAGCGACAGCTCTCCGCCCACGGGGGCGAGGACATCGTCGCAGTCGAGCCACTCAAAAGCTGTTTCTTCCGACGTGGAATGGCCCCAGCGTGCGGGCTGGTCAGCCGCGGGCCGGTACTGGTGGAACAGGTGCCACGTGTTACCGTCGCGGACGATTCCCGCGGGGGCTTCGAGGATCCCGGTGTCGGGAACGAAATGTAGTTCTGGGCGATGAGGCGGTTCGTTAAGAGTCACGGCAGTCCTTCCTACATCAACGAACGGTAAATGTCCACGGTCTGCTGCGCGATGGTAGCCCACGAGAAAGCATCAATGGCGCGCTGGCGACCGGCGCTGCCAAAGCGCTGCGTCAGTTCCTTGTCCGCTGCCACTCGATTCACGGCGGCGGCGAGATCAGCCTCAAAGGTGGCTTCATCAGCGGCATCGTAATTGACCAAAACGCCGGTCTCACCATCCACGACGACCTCTGGGATGCCACCCACATTGGAGGCTACGACCGCGGTGCCGCAAGCCATGGCTTCGAGGTTAACAATGCCCAGCGGCTCATAGATCGACGGGCAGACGAACACATCGGCACCGGAATAGACTTGCTTAATCTCCTCGCGGGACAGCATGTCCTTAACCCAGAACACACCATCGCGCTTGGAGCGCAACTCCTCCACGAGGGCTTCGGTCTCCGCCGCAATCTCCGGCGTATCCGGCGCGCCCGCACACAGCACGAGCTGGATATCCTCGTCAAAGCTCTGGGCCGCCTTGAGCAGGTGCTTCACGCCCTTCTGTCGGGTAATCCGGCCCACGAAGGCAACGACGGGACGCTGCTTGTCGACGCCCAACTTATCCAGCACCGCCGACTCACCCGGCTGCCACACCTGCGTATCGATGCCATTGAGGACCACATGCACCTTATCGGCGTCGATACGGGGGTAGGCATCCAAGATGGAATCTTTCATGCCGGCAGATACGGCGATGACGGCGTCGGCGTATTCCATCGCGTTCTTCTCCGACCAAGAGGAGACCTTATAACCGCCGCCCAGCTGCTCGCGCTTCCACGGGCGGTGCGGCTCGAGGGAGTGCGCGGTAACCACGTGGGGGATACCGTACAACCGGCTGGCGAGGTGCCCACCAAGGCCCGTGTACCACGTGTGCGAGTGAGCCACATCGATGTCGGAGGCGGCGTTGGCCATGCGTAGACCCGTAGACAGTGTCTGCAGCGCAGCGTTGGCATCCTTCAATGCGGGGTCAACGCCATGGACAAAAACGTCTTTCTCGTCGCGCTCAGACCCCATGCAGTGGACGGAGACATCGATGATCTCGCGCATGAAACGGGTGAGCTCTGCAACATGGACGCCAGCTCCACCGTAAATCTCAGGCGGATACTCCTTAGAAAAAATTCCGGCTCTCATACTCGCCAGAATACGGACATTCCGCAGCGCGCGCTAAACCTTCCTATCGCGCGCCTCGGGCGCGGCGCGCAGCGGCTTTGGGACGCAAACACGAAGGAAGCACGCAAGAGGGGTGAGGGAGGTTAAAGGGGGTAAAAACACGCAAACTTCTACTGCACGATGCGGAAAATGTCTATAAGTTGGGTGGTGTGAGAAGCCTTCCTAATGTCCTTGCCATTGTCCTTGCCGGCGGCGAGGGAAAGCGCCTCTTTCCGCTGACGGAAGACCGCGCTAAGCCCGCCGTTCCTTTCGGCGGCTCCTACCGCCTGATCGACTTCGTGCTGTCCAACCTCGTTAACGCCGGATACCTCAAGATTGCGGTGCTAACCCAGTACAAGTCCCACTCTTTGGACCGCCACATTTCCCAGGCGTGGAACCTGTCTGGCCCGACTCCGCAGTACATCGCCTCCGTACCCGCCCAGCAGCGCCGCGGTAAGCGTTGGTACAACGGTTCGGCCGATGCCATCTTGCAGTCGCTGAACCTGATTTATGACGAGAAGCCGGATTACGTCATCGTCTTTGGCGCCGACCACGTCTACCGCATGGACCCGGCCCAGATGGTGGAGGAGCACATCGCGACTGGCCTGGACTGCTCCGTGGCGGGCATCCGCGTCCCGCGCTCGGAGGCTTCTGCCTTCGGCTGCATCCAGGCGGATGGGATGGGCACGATTACGGAGTTCGTCGAGAAGCCTGCGAATCCCCCGGCCACCCCGGATGATCCGAACATGACCTACGCCTCCATGGGCAACTACGTCTTCACCACGCAGGCGCTTATCGACGCTTTGCTGGAAGACGAAAAGAATGAGGACTCCGCGCATGACATGGGCGGCAACATCATTCCTTATTTCGTGAAGCGTGAGCAGGCACACGTCTACGACTTCATGGCCAATGAGGTGCCCGGTTCTACGGAGCGTGACCATGGCTATTGGCGCGATGTCGGTACCATCGACTCCTTCTATGAGGCACACATGGACATGATTTCGGTGCACCCCATTTTCAACTTGTACAACCGTTCGTGGCCGATTCACTCCACGGATGACTCGAACTTCCCGCCGGCGAAGTTCGTGCAGAACGGTATCGCGCAGTCCTCGATGGTGGCTCCGGGCTGCATTGTCTCCGGCGGTACGGTGCGCAACTCTGTGCTCTCCTCGGACGTGCACGTGGCCGATGGCGCGACGGTGGAAGGCTCCGTCATCCTGCCGGGCGTGCGCATTGGACGCGGCGCGGTGGTCCGCCACGCCATCCTGGACAAGAACGTGGTGGTCAGCGATGGTGCGATCATCGGCGTGGACCGCGAGCGCGATGAGGAGCGCTTCAAGGTTTCCGAAGGTGGCGTGGTCGTCGTGGGTAAGAACGTAAAGGTCTAAGCCGCGAGACAGCACAGTAGTTTAAGCGGGCGTGCGGGTGGATTGAAGTCCACTCCACGCCCGATTTTCGTGGCTTTGATGGCGCCGACGAGTCCCAGGCTGCTTCAGGAGCCTGCGCGACAACACACCCTTGCAACAGCACACCCTGCAACATCACGCGCGGCACAACCACACCCTGCACCAACACACCCGTGCAACACCACAATCCTGCACCAACACACCCTTCGCGCTCACCGAGAGCGCGCGGCCCGCCTCGTGAAGCCCCACGGTGAGCGCGAAGGGCGGGGGTGGGAACGGAGAAGGAGTAAAAGTGGGCGCAAAGAAGGACACCGGCGCCACAGGGCGGGGTTTGCTCGGAGACGTATCAGTGGCTAAACCAATGGTGCCCTAAATGACGAAAGTCTCCGTGCCGATCGAAAACAGGCGATGGTTTTGGCAGATCGGGCAGTTTCAGAAGGTGGCTACAGCTTGGTGATGAGTGTCAGACCCGCACCGTAGGGCAGGCGCGTGACGGCCGCGCCCTCGAGGGAGCGGGCAACCTCGTCGGCCTCGCGGGCAGCGGCGGTGTCGCGGTCGGTGCGGGAGGGGTCGGCCACGGTGCCGTCGAGAAGCGCATTGGCCAGCACCAAAGTGCCGTGCTGGTGCAGCAGCGGCCAGGCGGCCTTGAGCAGCGCAGGCATGTCGAGCGCGGGGACCTCGGCGTAGATCACCTGGTAGGTGTCATTAGCCAGACGGCCCATGATGTCGAGGGGGCGCGAGGGTAAGAAACGGCCGCGGCTGGGGGAGTAGCCGGCCTCGCGGAAGGTTCGCTTGGCGCTGGCTTGGTGCTCTGCCTCCGGATCGATGCAGGTGAGGATTCCGTTCTCTGGCATGCCGGCAAGCAGATAGAGGCCCACGACGGATGCTGCGGGAGTAATCGCCACCGCCTGCGGCCGCGAGGTGGTGCCGGATGAAACCGCCGCGAGCGTGGTGAGCAACTGGCCGGTTGCCTCATCCGGGGCTGGCAGGCCATACTCCTCCGCGTGGGCGCGAGCGCCGGCGAGAACCTTGGAGACCTCGCTGGTGGATTCGATGTAGGTTCGCATTGCGTCATAAGCCGTAGTAGTCACAAAAGAAAACCATAGTGAAATCGCCACAGCTGCGTGCCGAGAATCGCCCGCAACTCTCCTCAGCTGTGACGCAAGAAGCGCATGTAAGGGGTGTGACGGATTCACAGGTTGCTCACAGGGCCGTGGCTGGAGTTTCGCCGCGCACTATAGAAA
Organism: Corynebacterium sp. HMSC070E08; assembly: GCF_001808895.1. Taxonomy (NCBI): domain Bacteria; kingdom Bacillati; phylum Actinomycetota; class Actinomycetes; order Mycobacteriales; family Corynebacteriaceae; genus Corynebacterium; species Corynebacterium sp. HMSC070E08. The sequence goes on along the minus strand of NZ_KV794796.1, from coordinate 98,940 downwards.
GATATTCGGCATGACCACACAGCAGCGCGAGTTTGAGCACGCTCACCGTTCCACCGATTCCTCCGCCACTGGCAGCCATGATGCCAGCGCTGAAACTGAGAAGTTGACCGGAACCGCTGCGTTCGACGCCGGCCAAGCCGATATGCCTTCCTGGGGTGAACTCGTGGCTGAGCACGCCGATGATGTCTACCGCTTGGCTTACCGCCTCTCCGGCAACCAGCACGATGCTGAAGACCTCACGCAGGAGACCTTCATGCGTGTCTTCCGCTCCTTGGATAAGTACCAAGCGGGAACCTTTGGGGGCTGGCTGCACCGCATCACCACCAACCTCTTCCTGGACATGGTCCGCCACCGCTCCAAGATCCGCATGGAGGCCCTGCCGGAGGATTATGAGCGCGTCCCCGGAACCGACATGACCCCGGAGCAGGCCTATTCGGTAGCTAACCTGGATCCGGCGCTGCAGTCCGCGCTGGATAACCTCGCACCGGATTTCCGCGTGGCGGTGGTTCTCTGTGATGTCGTGGGCATGAGCTACGACGAAATCGCCGAAACCCTCGGCGTCAAGATGGGCACCGTGCGCTCCCGCATCCACCGCGGCCGTTCCCAGCTGCGTGCCGCTCTGGAGAAGGAAGCCGAGAGCAACGCAGACACCCGCAGCCTGCTGCGTACGCGCTAGACTGGGCAGCGTTTAAGTCTGAGACCGCGAGAATTCTGCCGCCTAGGGCAGAGGAGCGCGCACTGAGGTGAGGTGACGTTGAGGTGAAAGCAGAAGGACATAGCAGCGACGGCCAGTCCCTGAGTCTGTCCGGATTCTTCACCGAGGCCCAAGCCAAAGTCCGCGATAAGGCGAAGGCCCGCGCCCAGCGGGCAGATACCATCGGCCATTTGGGGCCCGAGGCGGTCGTCGCTTTCGTCGACGGCGAGATGCCCGCCAAATATGCCCACCGCGTACGCATCCATCTCGTGCACTGCCCGGAATGCCGGGCAGAAATCCACCACCAGCGCAACGCCGCCGAGTGGGTTCGTGAATGCAGCGTGGAATCCCATGTCAAGGCTCCTGATTCCCTGATGGCGAAGCTTGCAGGTATCGCTCATCAGGGCGTAGGGCCCGGGCCGGATGCGGAAGCGCCTGCGCACCAGCCACGTCAGGATTTCTTGGACAAGGTGGAGATGGTTGTGCGCGCCATCCGGCACAACCAGCGGGGCTAAGAAGAGCCCCAAGCCTTCCGCGCGCCCGTCGCCCAGTTACCTCTAGCGAAGTAGTTAAGATAGTTTCGTGTTTTCCTCAATTGGTTGGGTAGAGATCCTCGTCATCGTGCTGCTGGGGCTGGTGATCATCGGCCCCGAGCGCTTGCCCGGCGTGATTATGGACGTCCGCGCGGCTATCTACGCCGCGCGCAAGGCCATTGCGAACGCCAAGGCGGAGCTCAACGGTGAGATGAGCGGTCTCGGCGCGGAGTTCGATGACCTCCGGGTGCCCCTGAGCCAGGCGGCGGAATGGACGCGCATGGGCCCGCGCGGGGTTATCACCAAGGCGCTTTTCGACGGCGACGATTCCGCCTGGGACGACTTCAACCCGAAGAAGATGGCTGAGGACATCAAGAAGAGCACCAGCCCGTATGAGCATGACGCGGAAATAAACAACCAACCCGCGCATAACCAGCAGGGGCCGGCACAGCCAGCGCCGGAGCAGAACACTGGCCGGCCGACCTTCGATTATTCGCAGGTCTATCCGGACCTTGGCGCCCAGCAGCCGGCGGGGGAGAAGGCGGCTAAAACGACACAGCCCCCGCGCGGCGGAAATGCATCCACCGGCGAGGGCAGCTCCTCCTGGGAGGACGTCACCTAAGGGTTATTTAGCCCTTGCGGGTGACACCCAAGCCAAGCTTCTTGCCCACGAGGGAATCGGAGCGCACCGCAATGGAATTCGCCACCTTGTTGATGGCTGCGGTAGCGGGGGAGTCGGGCGCAGAGATGACGATGGGGGTTCCGGCATCGCCAGCCGCGCGCAGGCTCGGGTCGAGCGGGATGCTCGACAGCAAAGGAACCTCGTGGCCCAGCAGCACGCTGAGGCGCTCGGCCACTACTGTGCCGCCGCCGGAGCCGAAGATATCCATGGTGGAACCATCCGGCATGACCATCGCACCCATGTTCTCAATCACGCCGGCCACGCGCTGGCGCGTTTGCTGCGAGATGGAACCGGCGCGCTCGGCAACCTCGGCCGCGGCCGCCTGCGGGGTGGTCACAATCAGCAGCTCCGCATTGGGGATGAGCTGGGCCACCGACAGTGCAACGTCGCCGGTACCCGGCGGCAGGTCGAGCAGGAGCACGTCCAAGTCACCCCAGAAGACGTCCGCGAGGAATTGCTGGAGGGCGCGGTGGAGCATCGGCCCGCGCCAGACCACCGGCGCATTGCCCTCCACGAACTGGCCAATAGAAATGTGCTTGATGCCGTGGGAGATGGGGGGAAGCAGCATTTCGTCGTCAAGCACTGTGGGGCCCGCCGTGGAACCCAGCAGGCTGGGCACGGAGTGGCCGTAAATATCGGCGTCCACGATGCCCACCTTGAGCCCCTTGTTGACCAAGGCAGCGGCCAGGTTCACCGTGACGGAGGACTTGCCCACGCCTCCCTTGCCGGAGGCCACCGCGAACACGCGGGTGGTGGACTCGGGCTTGGCAAAGGGGATCTCCGGCTCGGCTTGCCCGCCGCGCAGCTTCTGCTTGAGCTCTTTACGCTGCTCGTCGCTCATCGGAGTCATGGAGATGCTGATGTTGCCGACACCGTCGATCTCCGCCACGGCCGCGCGGGTATTGGACTCGATGGTGCCCTTCATCGGGCAGCCGGCGATGGTGAGATAAAGCTCGATGTCCACGTCCGGACCGTTGACGGCTACGGACTTCACCATGCCGAGCTCCGTGATGGGGCGTCCGATTTCTGGGTCATCGACGCGGGTGAGCGCGTCGCGAACGGAAGATTCAGTAATAGCGCTAGTCATAACGCGCATTAGTCTAGTCACTTGCTATCGGGGAGAGCCACACCGCCGTCTGGCCAGCGGGGTGTGTAAAATTCAGCCAGATGCCGCGGCCCAGCGCTGCGGACTGAGAACCCTGAAGAACAGCGACATGTGCGCTGCATGTCCGGTTGAATAGAAAGAATGCGCCTGATTCTGATGCCCCGCCTTATTGCACGTTCCCGCACCTTCGCCCGCGTTGTTGGGGTGGCCTTGGTGGGGGTTGCGGGGGCGTCGTTAAGCGCCTGCTCCGGGTATGAACCCAAGCCGGATCCGAACCCAGTGAACTCGGCGCCTATCACCATCATGATTGACCCGACATCCCATGAGCAGCGCGTGCTGGCGGAGATCTACCGCCAGACCCTGCGCGATGAGGGACGCGCGGCTACCGTTTCTCAGAAGCCAAAGCTGGTGCGTCAAGGAGGGGAGCACATCAGCGGGGTCAGCACTAACGGCAACTTCTTCGTGGGCTGCACGGGTGAATTCTTAAGCGTCTACAACCCGGAGGAAGCCCGCGCGATTTCCAAGGACTACGTGGCTGCCAAGGAAGAGGGCACCAAGGACGTGGACTTTTTGGAGCGCACCCACGTCGCGCTCATGGCCTCGCTGCCACCGGAGGTCTCCGTGGTGGAGCCTGCCGGTGCCGCAGGCTGCCCTAATTCAAAGCCGGAGCTTCCACAGAATTACGTCGTGGTCTACCAAGACGGGCTATTTAACCGCGATGAGAAGCTGGAAGTTGCCTCCTTTACCAAGTTCCTCACCGCGCAGGATCTCGATGAAGTGGTGAAGGAAGTAGACGACTCCGAGGACTTTGAAGAGACCGTGCGCGCCTGGATGGAGGCCAACCTCATGCAGAACCTCAACGAGGAAGGCGACTCCAACTCTTCCGGTGGCTCGGATTTGGTCCACGAGGAATCCTAGGAGATACAAGCTAGGGGGCGCAGTCCTCGGCGCCTGGGGGAACAACCTAGGACTGTATAAAACGGCGCTGGACACGCCCTGCTTGGCGACGTCTCGCCGCACCGCCCCACTCCCTACGTGTGGAAAACGATCAGTATCTCACAGAGTGGTCGATTCCAGGAAATCTATAATTCCCACGCGCTTGTGTACTTATTCTTAAAGATTCCAGGTAAAACCCTGTTTTTCTTGCGGGTTTATGTATAGGAGGGTACAATTTCTAGCGTTCACCTGCCTATTTCCTGTCAATCCTTAAACGAATTTGTGAGGAAATGCCTTGAGAAGCCGCCGCGGCTTTCGGGTTTCCACACTGTGGGGTGGGGCAGGGTACTGCATTTGAAAGGACCTAAGGAATGAATGCACCACGAAGTGGCTCGGCCCGTCGGCCCTCTTCCCGTAAAGGAGTAGCAGCACTTTCTGCTATTACACTCGCGCTGAGCGGCCTCAGCATCACCTCTTTTAATACTGTGGTCCCCGAGGCCACAGCAGCTTCTGGCTTTACCGGCGGCCTCCGCGGCAGCGACGGCAACGGCGCGGTAGAGCAGGACGCCCAGAAGGCCTCCGACCTGCCGGCCGGTTCGTGTGTTGTCGGCTCAAACGCTCAGAAGGGCAGCCAGGCTGGTTTCAGCTGGAACACCCAAGAACCGACTGGTGAGACCCCTTCGAAAACCCGGTGGGGTTTGAGCGTCGCCTTTGATAACTCGAAGGACCGCACGTTCGCTGATTGGGGCTTTACCAATTCAGGCAATATGGGCGCGTACCTCGACGCAGGCCAATTCCAGTCGATGAATGTCGGCCAGACGTTTCTTCCAGGCGAGGTAGTCACGCACAAGGCCGACGAATTCCTCGCTATTACCCCTTCTAGGACACAGCGAAACCTGAACCTCAACGCGGAACTGACCGATGCGAAAGTCAAGCAGTTCGCTGAGGCCACCGCCGCCAACCCGGTACGTTACGCCTGGCAGGGTAACTATAAGCAGGAAAATCCCGACCCAAGGACTAGGGCCACCCGGGGAGAATCTGCAGGCTTTACGGCCGTCGTGAACCCGTGGCCGAGTGAGAACATCGAATGTAACCCGATCACGGTCTCGTGGAAGAACCAGGAGAAGCTGGTCATCAGGCCGGGCGAGGTGCTCGAGGTCGGCAAGATCAACGTTCCTGCTGTTACTGGTGGCGGCACGGATGACTCCATGTCCCGCATGGTCGTGGAGGCTTTCGACTCGCAAGGTAACTTTATCGGCACGAGTGACCCCGACGCGTCCGCTGAAGACAAGCGCCTGACTATTGACGCTGACGGCACCATCAAGTACACCATGCCGAAGTACAAGGGCACGAAGCTGAGCGATCAGCAGGGCATGCGCTTCAGTGTGCTGGCCAAGCCGCGTACGGTTACACAGCTCCAGGACGCTGCTAAGAGCAACAATGAGTTTCTCGAGCATGATGGAGCCTTCGAAAGCTCGAACTCGCTAACGCGCTATAACAAGCCGAACGTTATCGGGAACCACCAGTGGAGCTTCGACGACACCCAGTTCCACGATCCGGAGTATTCTCCGGTCCAGCAATCGGTGACCTCTGGTGTTGATAAGACTACTAATACAGTTGTGACTGGGCGCCAGACGCTGACCTATAAGCAGGTTGGTGACAAGATCGCTGATTTGGTGAGGAAGCGTGAGGACGGCGGCGTTGAAGCCGAGGTCAAGCTTGATAAGCGCTATGTCTACCAGGGCTGGGACGCCAAGTTAGATCCAAACACCTATGACGTCACCGTCACGACACCTGCCAACCCGCTCCCGGGTACCTTTGCGCAGCCCCAGGTCATTGTCACCTATTCCAATGGTTCGCGGGATATTATCCCGCTGCTCGCAGTTATTGATCCGAACAATACCCAGGTGACGGAACTTGCTGTCAGAGGAACCGTCGAGGGCCCAGCTGGTAAAGTACTCGTTTCAGAGCTTGATTTAAAGCCCAGCTTTGAGGGATACGACCCAGTCCGGCCCAAGTCTTTTGATGTTGACCCTGCGTCCGTTCCGGAAGGATGGAAAGTAACGGTCGATGATGATGGAACTGTAAAGGTCAAGGCGACGTCGCCGGAAGCTGCTAAGAACAACACTAAGATTTTGCCGAGGGTTATCGCTACCTACCCAGATGGGACGACCGATACCGTTGAGGTTCCCTTCCAGATCGTCAATGCGATCAAGGTTCCGGACTACACCGCGGAATCCGGCCACATAAATGAAACGGTTACGCTTCAGCCGACCTTGCCGGAGATTGGCTTGGGCGGTCGCGCCGATGACGAGAAGCCCAATCGCTATACTTTCCCAGACGGTTCTTTGGAGTACAAATATGGTGACTGGACAGTCACTATCGACGAGAATACTGGTGAGCTGACTTCGACGATTCCGGAAACAGCTATACCTGGCGCGCGACTAACCATCCCAGTGAAGGCTTACTACGCTGCGGGCGCTACCCCACAGGTGGTGACCGGAACCATCAACGTTATTGGTGATGGTTCCGGTAAGGACTTCGCTTCCTACCCTGCGCAGGTGACTAAGGCAGGGGAGAAGGTGACTTCGGATATCGATACGATGTTGTCCGATCCGAAGCTCGCTAAGTACAAGTTGCCTGATAACTTGCCGCAGGACTGGGAGTTCGGCATTGATGAGAAGGGTACGGTTACCGCAACCCCGAATGCGACAGTGGAGAATGGTACGACTGTCACCGTCAATGTAGAAGTAACCTACCCGGATGGTTCCACCGCTACTGTTCCGGCAGAGTTTACGGTCATCGATGCCTACGCGCGTACGAATGACCCCTTGTATCCGACGGTTAGTGGTCAACCCGGTACATTAGTGGTTAGCCAGGTGGATCGTACTAACCTGTACGATGCTGCTGAACCGAAGTTTTCCATTATTACGGATCCGAATGACCCGGATTATATTGATCCACCCCGCAACCTGAAATGGGAAGATGTGAAGATTGACCCGGTTACGGGTGTCATCACCACTCCGATCAGCAAGTTTGCTCTGCCTGGAACCTCTGCGGATATCCCTGTTCGTGTCACATACAAAGACGGTTCGACTGATAAGACGATTGCCACAGTCGTCGTTAAGGCGGAAGTACGGCAGGTTTATGAGGCACAGTACTTGCTGCAAAACACCACGCCTGGTGGAACAATTAAGTCCGAGATTACGGAAGTAACGAGGATTCCTGAACGCGACCTCGCTAAGGATCCTTCGAAGCGTTTCCAGGTGCCCTCAGACTTCAATGGATGGAAGGTCAGCGTCGACGAAAACGGTGTCGTCACCGCCACCGCACCGAAGGACGCTCGACCTGGTGACGGCGTGAGTATCCCTGTTACCGTCACTTACTATGACGGCTCCACCGACACGGTCTATGCACCGTTTAATGTCAAGGAGAACCAGAAGGACATCAGCGAGCCTACATACCCGGTCGAATCAACCAAGCCAGGCGCCGAGGTGAAGCGTTCCGTTAACCGGGACGGTGCGCCGAACGGTACGACCTTCTCCTTCGGCTTGGACGGCGACAAGCCGAAAACTGAGGACACCGTTGACGGGTGGACCTACAAGATCGATCCGAAGACCGGTGAGGTTTCCGTAACCCCGCCCGCTGACTCTAAGCCGGGTGACAAGCACGTACACAACGTCACGGTGACGTACCCCGATGGTTCGACCGACGAGACTCCAGTAACCACTGTGGTGAACTTGACTCAGAACTTCGAGGTCGATCCAACCTACCCGCCGGAGACTACGTTCCCTGGTGAGACGGTTACTTCTCCGCTCACTATTGAGCTGCCTGAAGGTATTACCGTGGCGCCGGATCAGCCGTACAAGATCACTCCGGCTGATGGCTACACTGCAACCGGGGATAAAAACGAGTTTGGTAATCCGACGTACACGGTTACGACGGCCAACGGCAATTGGCTGGTCGGCTTGGATGACAAGGGCAACGTAATTGCTACTGCACCTAAGACCGCGAAGCCGGGTGACTCTATCAAGGTTCCGGTCACGGTTACCTACTCCGACGGTTCCACCGATCGGATTTATGCACCGATCAACATCCAGGATGCCCCGACGCGCGAGGTGCCGTTCGATGTTGAGTACAAGTTCGATGACACCGTCCCGCAGGGCACCTACAAGGTCGAAACCGAAGGTGTTCCAGGCACAGAGGTACAGGACCGAAAGGGCAAGTGGTCGCAGACCAAGGCTCCGGTCAATGAGGTCGTCGTCATTGGTACCAAGCCTGCAAAGGCTACCGATGAAATGACTTGGAAGATGTCTACTGGTTTCGACACCATCATGCGTCCGAACTCGGCGCTCAAGCCGGGTGAGGTGAAGGTTGTTCAGGAGGGCGAAGCTGGCGAGCACACCATCACTGCGAAATTCGACGCCACCCTTGAGCCGGGCGGTGTTCCAACGGTGAAGACCACGTCGGATACCGTGACCAAGGATCCGAAGCCACGCATTGTGGAGTACGGCCCGCGCCTTGAGGATCAGGAACTGGTTTTCACTGACAAGAACCGCATCCCGTTCGAGACTGAGATCATTTATGACGACACTCTTAAGGCTGGCGAGCAGGTCGTTAAACAGAAGGGTGAAGAAGGCGAAGAGACCGTTACGACTAAGCAGAAGCTTGTCGACGGAATACCTTCCGGTGATCCGGTAGTCACCAAGGAACGGACTAAGGCTCCGGTCAAGCAGATCATCCGCGTTGGTGGCAAGACCACTGGTGAGAACGTCGAAACCTTCAAGACGGAAGCTCCGTTCAAGGTCGTCATCAAGTACGACCCGAACATGCCTGCTGGTGAGTCCAAGGTGACGACGCCAGGTGTTCCGGGTGAGAAGACGGTGACGATCAAGCGCAACATCACCAACTCGAACCCGGACAGTGAGCCGACGGTCTCTGAAGAGATCACGAAGCAGCCTGTCGACGAGGTCATCACCGTTGGTACCAAGCAGGCCACTGCGACCGATACGGTCGAGTGGAAGGAGCCGATTCCATTCGGCACGACTCTGCGTCCGAACCCTGACCTCGCTCCGGGTGAGACTAGGGTGGTTCAGGAAGGCAAGAACGGCGAGGCTTCCTATGCTGCAGTCTTTACCAGCACCAACGGTGAAGCACAGGTTAAGGAAGTCAAGGCCCGCACTGAACCTGTCGAGCGCATCGTCGAGTACGGCCCGAAGGCTGAAGACACCTCTGTGGTAACCAAGACTGAGAAGCCGGTGCCGTTCGAGACGAAGATTACCGCGGACCCGAACTTGGAGGCAGGCAAGCAGGTCGTCGACAAGCAGGGTGAGCTCGGCACTGATGTCGAGACCTCTACTCAGAAGATCGTGGATGGCAAGCCTTTCGGCGAGCCGACCGTGACGACTGAGCGCACCAAGGAGCCGGTTGCGGCCGAGATTCGTGTGGGTACCAAGACCGAGGGCTCTCATGAGACAGTGACCGAGGTTGACGTTCCATTCGAAACCGAGATTCAGTTCGACGACACCATGGAGGCCGGCACCCAGGAAACGGTTCAAGAAGGTAAGCCGGGCAAGGACAAGGTAACGACGACTCAGAAGATTGAGAACTCGAATGTTGTCGGTACCGAGACCAAGACCGAGCGCGTGACCGAGCCTGTCAAGAAGATCATCAAGGTCGGCACTAAGGGCAAGACCACGTCCAAGACCATCGAGTGGACCGAAAACACCCCATTCGAAGTTGAGGTTCGGGTTAACCCTGAACTCAAGCCGGGTGAGACCAAGGTCGTCCAAGAAGGAAAGCCGGGCGCGATCAAGCACACCGTCAACGTGAAGTCTGAGAATGGTGAAATCACTACTGAAGATTCCACGGAGGTCGTCAGCGAGCCGACCAAGCGCATCATCGAGGTCGGGTCTGCCCCGACGCAGACTGAGCTGACCGATAAGCACAAGGAGAGCATCCCGTTCGATACTCTCGTTGAGACTGACCCGAACCTCGAGGCTGGAAAGGTCGTTGAGGAGCAACCTGGTTCCTTCGGAGAGAAGGAGATCACCAAGGTCTGGAAGCTGGAGAACGGTGTTCCTGTCGGTGGCCCGGAGACCAACGAGAATGTGACCAAGGAACCGACGCCACGCAAGCTGCGCATCGGTACCAAGGCCGTCACGGAGACCTCTAAGGTCACCACGACGGAGAAGGTTACCGAGACCAGCAACACCACCACGACGGTGACGGAGAAGGAGCCGGCCCCGTACCCGGATCCGGAACTGGAGCGCTCCTTCTACGGTGTTGAGCTGGTTAAGCCTGGCCAGTCTGAGTCTCAGGACGTAAAGAAGCACACGGACGGCAACACCTATGAGGTGCCATCGGACGTGGACGGCTGGACCGTCTCCGTTGACGAGAACGGCCGGGTGACGGCAACTGCACCGTCGACGGCGAAGTCCGGCGACTACATCGAGGTTCCGGTAACGGTGACCCCGAAGGGCGGCAAGCCGTACGTCACCAACGCTGTCTTCATCGTGAAGGAAGACCCGCAGGATGAGCCCACGGAGCCGACCGAGCCGACTGAACCAGATGATCCCGAGCTGATCCCGGCACCGACCTACAACCCGGATGTCATCAAGGCCGGCGATACCAAGAAGGTTGGAATCAACTACGGCCACACTGAGGGCAACACCTACGAGTTGGGTGAGATTCCGGCTGGTTGGACCGTGACCATTGATGAGTCCACGGGTGAGCTGACGGTTACTCCGCCGGCTGATACCCCAAGCGGCACCATCAAGGAGATTCCGGTCAAGGTGACCACGAAGAACGGTGATGTCTTCAACGTGAAGACTGTTATCGGTGTCGTTAGCGATAACTGTGGCTGTGGCCCAGTTGAGCCGACGGAACCAACCGAACCAACGGATGAACCGACCGAAGAACCCACGGACGACCCGACCAAGCCGACCGAAGAACCCACGGACGACCCGACCAAGCCGACCGAGCCGACGGACGACCCGACCAAGCCGACCGAGCCGACGGACGAGCCGACCAAGCCGACCGAGCCGACGGACGAGCCGAGCGCAAGTCCAACGACGACGGTGACGGTCACCACGACGGTCAATCCGTCTGAGCCCGAGCCATCCGAGGATCCCTCGGAGCCTCAGCCGACTTCTGAAACCCCAACGCCGACGCCTTCTGATAGTGGCACTACGACGGTAACTGTCACTGAGACAAAGGAGTCTCCGGAGCCGAAGCCGAGTGAGGAGCCAGAACCCTCTGGTACCGCAAAGCCGACGACGTCCAACACGGCTAAGCCGACCACCACGGTAACGGTGACTGAGGATCCGTCTCGTCCGAAGCCGTCGGAGGAGCCGACCACAGACAAGCCGAAGCCGTCAGAGGACCCGACTGTAACGGTGACTGTGACAGAGACCAAGGGCACGCCGGAACCGAAGCCGACCGACGAGTCGACGACTCCGTTGGTTCCGACTGAACCGACGGATCCGACTCAGCCGAACGAGCCAAATGAGCCGAACGAGCCAGGTGAGCCGGGAGAGCCGGGCAAGCCAGGTGAGCCTAACGAGCCTCGTATACCTGAGCTCGGTGGGTTGTGGCCGCTGCTCATTCCGCTGGTTCTTGTGCCGCCGGTCTTGAGTCACTTCTTCAAGCCGCCGCATGATCCTGCACTGCCGCAGAAGCCGTTTGAGCCGCTGAAGCCGCTGGATCCGAAGGCCCCGGCCCCTGGCGAGGCCCCGCAGCCGCAGGCACCAGGTGAGGCTCCGAATCAGCCGCAGGCACCAGGTGAGGCAGCACAGCCGAGTGCTGTGGAGTCCAACAACAATGCTCAGCCGAGCCAGAGCGACAATACCACTCGCTCTACTAGCTCGCCCTCGAGCACGAAGGACTCCAAGAAGAGCTCCTCTTCTAGAGCCCTGGCGAATACCGGTGCAAATATCCTGTGGCTACTTGCCGCAGCATGGGCACTGATTGCTGGAGCAGTACTGCTTCTGCGTCCTGGTCGCCGCAAGGAGTCCTAGTCCGCTAGGAAGCGTCAGGGCCGGGCTGGCCCTGAAGACACGGTTTACTAAGCCGTGAATGAAACGCCCGAGCATAAGCTCGGGCGTTTCTCTTTTTGCCTAGTTCATTGCGGTGGTTCGATTTCGTTGTTGAGAGCCAATGCGGTGTATTAGGGCAGAGCCCAGACTGTGCGGCAGGGAAACGGCGGATACCGTCTTGATTGACCCGGTGACGTCGTTCGCTCACCTCAGAAACGGCTTAACTAGCGGCGCGCGTCGTTATGTGTGACTGCAATCGCGGTCTTCGTTGCTTCACCTGTGGCATCCCGTCCCGGTGTTCGTCGTCAAAGAAGCCACCAGTGGTGCCGGCATCTCATGCAAGCCTCCCTTCGCGCTCACGGGGGTGCGTCGGGAGGCTGATTAAGGTTCCACGGTGAGCGCGAAGGGGAGGGGCGTGGTCATGGTCGCGGGGGACTGGTTGGTCGATATGACACTGGAGACTGCAACATTGCACTTACGCGCGAGATCGTTGCGGTGCCCGCCCGCGGCGGTTCGGCTGGCTTGTAGACCTCATCCCTGGCCTCGTCTTTCTAGCGAAATAAAAGGCCCCGGCCACCACACTCGTAGTGAGTTCGTGGTGGCCGGGGCCTTGCTAGCGTCGCTGTGCTGTGTGCCAGCGCCTGGGGCTTAAGCGCCCTTAGACGTCGAAGGCTTCCTCCAGCAGGTTCTTCTGCTCAATCTGGTGAACCTTCGCGTTACCGGTAGCAGTCGAAGACTGCGAGCGGCGGGAGACGCGGACCATCTCCGGCATGTCCGGGATGAGGTCGCGCAGGTGCTCGTTGTAGAACGGCCACGGGCCCTGGTTGGCCGGCTCGTCCTGCACGAAGCGAACCTGCGTTGCGTTCGGGTAGGCCTCGAAAGCCTCACGCAGGCGGTTGAACGGAATCGGGTGGAGCATCTCCACGCGCACGATGGCGATGTCGTCGCGGCCATCGGCTTCCTTCTTCTTAGCCAGCTCCCAGTAGAGCTTGCCGGAGACCAGCATGATGGTCTTGACCTTGTCGGTATCGCCGACCTTCTTGCCGTTGATGTCCACGAAGTTCGGGTCGTTGATGACGGACTGGAACTTCTTGACCTCAGTGAAGTCCTCCACGGAAGAGGTCGCAGCCTTGTTACGCAGCATGGACTTCGGGGTGAAGACCACCAGCGGGCGCTTCATCTCACCGAGGGCCTGGCGGCGCAGCAGGTGGAAGTGGTTAGCCGGAGTAGACGGCTGGGCCACGGTCATGGAGCCCTCAGCACATAGCTGCAGGAAGCGCTCAATGCGGGCGGAAGAGTGGTCCGGGCCCTGGCCTTCATAGCCGTGCGGCAGCAGCAGGATCAGGCTGGAGAGCTGGCCCCACTTGGCCTCACCGGAGGAGACGTACTCATCGATGATGGTCTGCGCACCGTTGGCGAAGTCACCGAACTGTGCCTCCCAAGCCACCACGGCGTCCGGGTTACCCACGGTGTAGCCGTACTCGTAGCCCATGCCGGCGAACTCGGTCAGCGCGGAGTTGTAGACCATGAACTTGCCGCCATTGCCCTTGGACTCAGCCAAGCGTGCAACCGGGTTGTACTCGTCGCCCGTGCGCGGGTCGAAGGCCACAGCGTGGCGCTGGGTGAAGGTACCGCGGCGGGAATCCTCACCGGCCAGACGCACGACCTTGCCGGCGTTAGCCAGGGAGCCGAAGGCGATGAGCTCGCCCCAGCCCCAGTCGATGCCACCCTCGCGAGAAGACTTCTGGCGGTCCTTAGCCACCTTAGCCACGCGCTTGTGGTACTCGAAGTCCTCCGGAGGGGTGCCGTAGGCGTCACCGATCTCGGCGATTTCCTCGGCAGTGATGGAGGTGTCCAGACCACGAGTCAGCTCCTGGGAGGAGGTGATACCGGTCTGTTCCTTCGGACCAGCCTCTTCGGCCTTCTTGTGGTCGGCGAAGACAGACTCCATCTGGTCGTGGAAGTCGCGTGCAGCTGCCTCAGCCTCTTCATCGGAGAGGTCACCACGGCCGATGAGTTCCTCGGTGTAGCGCTCACGAACGGACTTGTGGTCATCGATGATGTCGTACAGCAGCGGCTGGGTCATGGACGGGTCATCGGCCTCGTTGTGGCCGCGCAGGCGGTAGCACACGAGGTCAATGAAGACGTCCTTGCCAAAGCGACGGCGGTACTCGGTAGCGAGCTTGCCCACCCAGACAACAGCCTCCGGGTTGTCGCCGTTAACGTGGAAGACCGGGCAGTCGAAGCCCTTAGCCAGGTCGGTGGCGTAGTGCGTGGAGCGGCCGGAGTCCGGGGTGGTGGTGAAGCCCACCTGGTTGTTGACCACAACGTGGACGGTGCCGCCGGTGGTGTAGCCGCGCAGCTGGGACAAGTTGATGGTCTCCTGGACCACGCCCAGGCCGGTGAAGGAAGCATCGCCGTGGAGCATGATCGGCACCACGGTGTGTGCGCCGGCGCCCTTGTCCAGGATGTCCTGCTTGGCGCGTGCGATACCTTCCATGACCGGGTCAACAGCCTCGAGGTGAGACGGGTTAGCGGCCAAGGTGACCTTGATTTCGCCGTCACCGAACATCTGCAGGTGCTCGCCCTCAGCGCCCAGGTGGTACTTCACGTCACCGGAGCCGCCCATCTGGCCGCCCTTGTAGTTGCCATCGAACTCGCCGAAGATATCCGCCAACGGCTTGCCCACGATGTTGAAGAGCACGTTGAGGCGGCCGCGGTGCGGCATGCCGATGACAACTTCGTCGAGGTCCTGGCCAGCGGCGGTGTCCACGATGGAATCCAGGAGGGCAATGAGGGACTCAGCACCCTCCAGGGAGAAGCGCTTCTGTCCCACGTACTTGGTCTGCAGGAAGTTCTCGAATGCCTCAGCGGCGTTGACCTTCTGCAGGATGTACTTCTGCTCGGAGTTGGTCGGCTTCGGCATACCGGCCTCAATCTGCTCCTGCAGCCAGCCGCGCTCGTCGCGGTCCAGGATGTGGGCGTACTCGGAGCCGACCTTGAGGGTGTAGGCGGCGCGCAGGCGGCTGACCACCTCACGCAGCGTCATGGTCTCCTTGCCACCGAAACCGCCGACGTTGAAGGTGCGGTCCAGGTCCCAGATGGTCAGGCCGTGGGTAGCCAGGTCCAAGTCGCGGTGGTCCGGCCAGGGCAGGCCCGGCTGCTTCCAACCCAGCGGGTTGATGTCCGCGAGCAGGTGGCCACGGGAGCGGTAGGCCTCGATGTACTGCATGACGCGCGTGTTCTTGTCGACGCCCGTGTTGGGGACGTCGGCAGCCCAGCGGAACGGCTGGTAGGGAACGCCCATCGATTCGAAGAGCTCATCCCAGAAGGCATCGTCCAGAATCAGCTGGCCCACGGTGCGCAGGAACTCACCAGACTCCGCGCCCTGAATGACGCGGTGGTCGTAGGTGGAGGTCAGGGTAACCAGGCGGCCGACGCCGAGGTCCGCCAAGCGGTCGGCAGAGGTACCGGCGAACTCGGCCGGGTAATCCATGGAGCCCACACCGATGATGGAGCCGGAGCCCTTGGTCAGGCGGGCGATGGAGTGGCGGGTGCCGATGCCGCCCGGGTTGGTCAGGTTGATGGTGACTCCGGAGAAGTCATCCATCGTCAGCTTGTTCTTGCGGGAGCGGTCAACGATGTCCTGGTAGGCATCGATGAACTCGGAGAAGGTCTTGTTCTCCGCTTCCTTGATGGCAGCGACGACGAGGGCGCGGGAGCCATCCTTCTGCGGAAGGTCGATGGCCAGACCCAGGTTGACGTGCTCCGGCTGGACGACGGTGGGCTTGCCGTCCTGCAGCTCGTAGCGCACGTTCATGTCCGGGTGGATCTGCACGGCCTTCACCAGCGCGTAGCCCAGGATGTGGGTGAAGGAGATCTTGCCGCCGCGGGTGCGCTTGAGGTGATCGTTGATCATCGCGCGGTTTTCCCACATGAGCTTGACCGGGATATCGCGCACCGTGGTAGCGGTGGGGATCTCCAGGGACTCGTCCATGTTCTTGGCGATTGCCTTGAACATGCCCTTGAGTACGCGGGAGCCCGGCTCCGGTGCTTCCTTGATGCGGTCCAGCGGGGACTCAGACTTCTTCGCCGTCTTCTTCGCAGCCTTCTCGGCGGCGGGAGCCTTGGAATCGCTCGGTGCCTTAGCACTCGGAGCAGCGGAAGACTTCTCCGCAGCCTGGGCCTTCTTCGGCGCGGCCTGTGCCGCGCTCTTCTTCTGGGTGGGGGTGCTGGATTGAGCGTTCGCAGCCTTGGACTGTGCGGCCGACTTCGGTGCCCCGTTGGCCTCAAAGTACTCGCGCCACTCCTTGTCTACGGAGTTCGGGTCCTTGGAGTACTGCTGAAACTGTTCGTCAATCAGCCACGCATTCGGGCCATAGATGCTCGAGTTGCTCACGGCAGATGCTCGCCTCTTTCTGTGCTTCTAAGTTTGTCTTTGTTCGACTCTAGTAGGCCAATCCACGGGTGCGAAAGGCACCCCGAAAAGTGTCTCCCCTTATGATACGGCCCTTGTAAGTTTGCTCACTACCCTGGGCGGGTTTCGCCCCTTTTATTCCCCCTGCAGGGGGGAGAGCTGGGTGCCCGCATGGTTGATCACTTGGCGTCCCAATTTACGGTTGGCGGTCGTTCCCAGTACCGCGCCCACACCCATCGGCAGCAGCTTGGACACCCATGCCCACTTGAGTTTCTTGGTGGCCTGCTTCATGAATAGCTTGGTCAAGCGGCCGTTGAGACCGCTAAGGGTGGGGCCGGAGAATCGCGAAAGAGTAGCAGCGGAGGTGACTCCGGAGAGCGAGGTTGCATCACCCACAAAGGTATCGACCAATGCGCTGCCTTGAGAACCAGTGAGCACCACTAGGACCAGGGCGCGGCGGCGTTCCTTGTCCCGGATGTTGTCACCGCGCAGGTGCGCGGAAGCCAGGATGTACCAAGCAGCCGCCTCGAGGAAGACCAAGGATTCCGCGCCAATAGTGGCTGCACCAGTGACCAAGCCGATGCCGGGGATAGCCGCGGAGGCGCCCGCGGCAGCACCCGTACCGGTGATGATGTTCATGAAGTGCTTGTCGATGAGCTCTTGCAGCTCCGCCGGACTGGCGTCGGGGTTGCGCTTCTTCACGCCCTCGACGTAGTTGATGATGACAGACGACTGAACAGAAACGATCTTGTCGATGGCCCCCAGGAATCCTTTGGTAATGCGGTTGGCTTCATCGACCTCTAAGGTGCCCACGGCCTCTGCGGAGCCGGCTTGATCGACCGATGCTTCCCGGCGACTAACTGCCTTATCTTTGCTGTCCTTGCCAAAGACCTTGTCCAACATTGTCTCACCTAACTTTTAACTAAATCTGATTGTGAATCTGAACTGTATGTTTACCACCGTATCGAAAACGTTTTATTCAGCGCGCCTGCAGGTTAGGGCATTAGTGTATGAGTCATGAGCGAGTTTGAGCCTTCCCCTTCGCGCGAGGTCAGCGCGGCAGCGGCGCGCTTGCTTGCCGAATCCCTGCATGCCCGTGCCTGCGCCGCGCAGGAGGCGGCACGCACCGCGCTTGCCGACGACCTCACGGTGCTCACCACCAGCGGCTGGGTACGCGGCTGCATCGAAGAAGAGTTGCGCACGGACCGCCCGCTGAGCGCTCCGGTCCGCTCTTGGCGCGGCATTCCTTTCGGCGCGGATACGTCTGGCACCAACCGCTTCATGGAGCCGCGCCCCGCCCCGTCCTGGGAAGGCATCCGGGATTGCCGCGAGTTCGGGCACGTGGCCCCGCAGCCGGTCTATTCCTGGACGGATCGCATTGAAGGCGCAGAGGATTGCTTGACCCTTGATATCGTCCGCCCACACCGTACAGGTCCTTCGGAGACCTCGGCAGGCTCCGGGGCTCCGGCGGATTCCACGGCAGGGGAGAAGTTGCCCGTCGTGGTGTATCTGCATGGCGGCAGTTTCATTGTGGGTTCCTCCCACATGCTGATGTTGCGCGGCTTCGAGTTCGCGGCCCAGATGGGAGTGGTCTATGTTTCGGTGAATTTCCGCTTAGGCGCCTTGGGCTACCTTGACGTCCGCAGTCTTGGCGGGGAGGCCTGCGCCAACCCGGCCGTGGCGGATCAGGTCTTAGCGCTGGAGTGGGTGCGCGAGAATATTGCCGCCTTCGGCGGGGACCCGGACAACGTCACGCTCATGGGCGAATCCGCTGGCGGCGCAGCGGTCCTGACACTCATGGCCGTGCCGCGCGCAGAAGGGCTTTTTCACCGCGCGATTGCGCAGTCACCGCCCATAGGCATGATTCATTCGCGGGCGCAGTCGGTGTTTTGGGCCCGCGAGCTGGTTCACAAGATGGCTTTGCCGCGCGATACCACCGCGGATGATCTGCGCCAGGAGGATTTCGCGGACTTGGTGCGCTCCGGGCAGTCCATGATGTGGCGCGCGGGCGAGTTGCTGTACCTGAACTCCTGCTACGCGCCGACTGTCGACGGTGACCTCATCCCGCAACATCCCATCGAGGCCTTTGAGGACGGCAACCAACACCCAGTGCCGCTGCTGGTGGGAACCAACTCCGGTGAGGCTAGCTTTGGTAAGTTCCTCTTCCAACGCCAGCGCGCCCGCGAGCGCGCGGCTCTGCGGCTGCTGGCCTCTTTCGATCCGGAGAGTGCGCCGGACGTCATTGCGGCATACGGCGGTGCGGTCTCACGCCGCGACTTTGGGGACCTTCTGACCGACGCCCTCTTCTGGGCCCCCACCGTCCGCGTGGCCTCCGAACACGCACGGCGCTATCCGACGTGGATGTACCGTTTCGACTTCGCGCCGGCAGCACTGCGCTGGTTGGGGTTGGGGGCGATGCACTCGATGGAGCTCTCCAATATCTTTGGTGACCCAGGAGCGTCGCGCGTCTCCTTCCTGAACACCATCGCCAAGCCTTCCGAAATGGAGAACGTAACCGGGGCCATGCAGACGCAATGGGGCGAATTCATCCGGGGCGGGGCTCCGAGAGAGGACTGGCCGCAGTACACAGCCCCAGAGCGCTCGACCATGGTTTTCGATGTGGAGCCGCGCGTGGAGGAGGCGCCGATGGAGGGGCGTCGCCAAGCATGGGAGGCCTACGACATGTTGGAGTGGGGCACTGGGCGCCCGGAGATTCTGAAGGAACTGGGATTCCTGCTCAATGAGGAGAGCTATTGATGGGGATCGCAGGTAAGATGTGTGGGGCCTTGGCAGCAGCCCGGGTGAGACTCCCACATGGACGGATGTTAATCACATGAGCTTTTTTGAAGATATCGCCTCTGCGCTGGACGGGGAGGGCATTGAGTCCCGCGTCAACGACGATGTGATGTTCGTGCCCATCACCTCCGATTTGGAAATCCAGTTTGTGGAAATTGACCCCATCCTGCCGGCGGCCAACGTCTATATTGCCGCAGCCGATGTGGATGAAGATGATGAGGACTTCGAGGCCGTTTTAGTTTCTGTGGCGTTCTCCGTCGAGGATGCAGTCGAGGCTGTGTCGCGTCACATCGCGACCGACCAGGTGGTAACCGTGCTGCGTGATCTGCTGGAGGGCACCGATGAGCGCATCGCTGAGTTGGAGTTTCTCCAGGATGAGTTCAACCCGAACCTCGTCGTGGCGGAGGTAGCAAACGACTCGGAGCTGCGCGTGCTGGTGGAAACCATCGATGGTGTCCCGAGCGCAATCGTGCGTTTCCTCTCCTTCGACTTCGATGAGGAAGAGCTCGATGAGCTGGAGGATGAGGCAATCAGCAAGCTCTGGGACGTTGATACCCCGGAGGACATGAGCGAGGAAGAGCGCGTTGCCATCTTCGGTGATGCGGAAGACGAGGACGGCGGGCTAGCCCCCATCATCGAGGTTCCCGCCGAGGCCCTCGAACTGGGCACCTACACCGACTTCGACCGCCTCTTTGATGTGCTGAGCCTGGTTTCTGATCAAGCCCTGGACTGGGAAGCCCAGCTGGTGAGCATCGATGACTCCGACTTCGACGAGCCTGAGGTCTATGACATCTTCGGCGCCGACGATGAGGACGAGGAGGACGTTCTCTTCGACGACGATGAGGACGATGACGATGATTACGACGAGGACGAAGCAGAGGATGCCGATAGCGACGGTGACTCCGAGGGCTAAAAGCTCCCAGGGTAGGGTAGGTGCGTACTTTTCCCTACGTTAATGAGGAGCAACCAAAACACATGCCGGACAAGAAGGCATCTCGGAGCCAACGCCTGTGTGTTGGCTCCGCATTAGTGTGCGCGGCTCTGGCTTGGGTCCTGTCGCTGAATTCGAACTACGGTAGCGGGGACTATGTTTTTGGCTCTGTCCTCTCCATCAGTGTGTGGTGCCTGACCCTGCTCGGCGCCCTTCTCTTCCTTGCCGCGCAGTGGCGTTCTTTGGGTCATCACGCATTGCTTAACCCGTTGCTGGCGGTGGCAGTGAACCTGGTGCTGTCATCGCTGATCTTCAACGTGAACGTGCCCCTATACCTGGACATGATGGGTACAGCATTCGTGGCTATTGTCTACGGTCCGGTGTTAGGCATGGGAACAGCGCTTTTGACTGCGTGCTTGGCCAGCATCAACAACCCGCTGCTTTTGGTGTACCTCCCGGTGGCCGTGGTGGTGGCCTACCTATTTGGTTGGCTGGCACGTCGTGGTGCCTTTAAGCGGATGTTGGTCATGATGCTCACCGGCGCCGGTGTGGGTGTAGTCGCCGGGCTATTGACCACGATGTGTACCTTGCTCCTGCCCAGTGAGTATGGGCAAAGCGGACCCATCAAGCTCATGGCGCTGTGGGAGCTAATTTTGCATGACGGGCGCCTGGCGGTTCTTTTGCAGAGTCTGAGCTCCGACGTGATTGATAAGACATTCACGGCCCTCGTAGTCTGCGTAGCTATTCGCTTGGCGCCGCAGCCCATCCTCCGTCTATATGACTACCCGGAGACACGCCGATCCCGTGCCCGTGTCTTAACGGAGGACAGGTTCTCGATTTCTCTTGATGAGGAACCACCCCGCAACCTCTTGGGCCGGATGCAGCGCTACTTCTGAAAGCTCTAAAGTTGCGCGGCTCCGACCACTCGGGCCACACCTACTTTGGCTAGTAGTTAAGTAGGTTTTAAGCGGCTTGGCTGAATCCTTCGAAGAGGGAGAGCGGTGAATGCACCGGGGTATAGGTGCTATCCACCAGCCACACAAACGTCGCTGCACTGCTGCTGGAAATCTCATGCACCGCGGAGACAAGCTCCTCTGGAACCAGTGCCCGGACCCATGCCTCAGCCAAGGAGGGAGCAACGGGACGCCCAGTCGGGTCGGTGATGCGCACCGTAATGAGGTAAGAGGGCACGCGCTTTTCGCCATAACCCAGAACGCGGGCCTTAGCCCGCTCACCCACGCGGTGGCGTGAGACAGTAAAAGTCAGCGGTAGTGATTCTTCGCCTTGTATGTCTACCGGCGGCAACACCTTGGATGGTGGACGCCACTGCGGCGTGGGCCGCGCGAGCGAGCGTGGGTGGCGGATGATGCTCTCGATGGAGCGAAGCGTTTCATGGTGGTGGTAAAGGATCTCCGTGGTGAGCTCACCGGGGCTGAGCGTGGACGGGGACTGAACGGATTGGTAAATGCTGCTGTAGTTCTTCATGGCCCACACACTAGAAAACCGAGCGGACATTCCCTCCACGAGTATCGAACTCGTGTGCGATGATTTGGCGGAGTGGGATACAGTGAGTGGCGATATGAAAAATAATGCTGCGCCGCAGGTTAAAATCCCGCGGGAAATTTGGGTCATGGTCACCGCCGGGTTCATCATCGCCTTGGGGTACGGGCTCATTGCGCCGCTGCTGCCGCAGTTCATCGTCAGCTTCGACGTCTCAATGGCCGCAGCAGGCCTCGTTGTCTCCGTCTTTTCCGCCAGCCGCCTCATCTTCGCTCCGGCCGCTGGGTTCCTCATCGACCGTGTGGGCACGCGCCGCGTCTACGTGACGGGTCTCTTCACCGTTGCGGCGACGACCGGCCTGGTGGGAATGGCGCAGGAATACTGGCAGATCGTCGTCTTGCGCACAATCGCTGGCATTGGTTCGACGATGTTCACCGTCGCGGCTATGGGACTCATTGTGCGCCTGGCGCCACCCAGCATCCGCGGGCGCTGTTCGGCCACCTATGCAACATCCTTCCTGCTTGGCAATGTGATTGGCCCGCTCGTGGGCGCAAGCCTCTCCTTCTTAGGATTCCGCTGGCCTTTCGTCATTTATGGCGTTGGCGTAGCCATCGCAGCAGTCGTTGTGTGGATCCTTATGCCCTCGGTCAACGAGGCCGATGAACGCCGGCGCCACCTGACACCGATGCGCTTGGAGGAAGCCTGGGCGGATACTGCCTTCCGCGCAGTGCTGACGTCGAACTTCGCCCAAGGATGGATCAACATGGGCGTGCGCGTGGCGGTTCTCCCGCTGTTCGCGGCCGCCATTTTTGCCAACGGCGCATCCACATCCGGCGTTGCGTTGGCTGCCTTCGCCGCGGGCAACGCCATTGTTCTGCAGTTCTCCGGTTCCTGGTCGGACCGTGTGGGGCGCCGTCCGCTCATCGTTGCGGGGCTCGTGGGTTCCGCTCTGTTTGTGGGCACGCTGGGCTTGGCGACGAACATCGTTTCCCTCCTCATTCTCTCCGCCCTGTCCGGCGCGGCTTCGGGCCTTATCGCCCCATCGCAGCAGGCAGCAGTGGCGGATATCGTCGGCTCGCAGCGCTCGGGTGGACAGGTGCTATCAACTTTTCAGATGGCTGGTGACTTCGGGCAAATCTTGGGCCCCATCGTCATTGGTCTGCTGGCAGATAGGTACGGGTTTGAGGCAGCCTTTGGTTTCTGCGCGGTAGTGGCCGCGGCCGGCGTCGTGGCGTGGGTTTTCGGCCGCGACACCTTGGGGGAGAGAACAGGCATTCTGCGCGGCCTGCGCCGCCGCTACCGCCCGCGGCGATAGTAGACGGAAAACTGAAAGGCTCCGTCAGTACAGTACTGACGGAGCCTGAGTCTTCAGGGCTGTGTATCCCTAGCGAGTGCGGCGTACTTTCTTGCTGCACGCGGCCCAGCGTGGAGTGGTGCCAGTCTTAAAACTGCGCTCCCGAAAACGCGTAAAGCCGTACGTGGAAGTCTCGGAACCGTTCTCTGGTCGGCTCCACCGCTTCCGGCTACGCTTGCTGGCGGCTCCCATGATCGTCCTCCACACTTCTGCACCAAGGTAACAGAGACTGCACTCTTCTTAATCTGCTAAGAAAATCTTAAAGTGGGTTAGTTGTGGTGTCAACTTTATTATTTATATTTATGTGAGACTTAAGCCACAGTGCGTCCAGCGGCATAAAGCTGTTTAGGCATGTCACGGCGAAGGCTCCACTCAAACTGGATGGGCTTCTCGCCCCTATGCGTAACGTAGTCGACATTGCCGAGGAAGGTGTATGCCGATGCAGTGTCCACCTTGTTCCGCTTGTTAAAGCGCGTAGCAATGATGATGTTGCCGTTGAGCTCATGATGGTGGATGTAGCGCCGTGCCATCGCGGACTTGAGCGACGTGGTGGATTGGGATTCCCAGTGCAAGCGATCCGGCGCCAGTGGGTAGTCGCGGTAGTTCGTGGAAGCACTGACACTCTCGTCTTTTTGAAAGGTAACGAGGAAGAGGTCGGTGTTTGATGCATCGAAGCGCCGTACACCTTCGCGCGGCAGATTTGCCAATTTGCGCAACGTGCCATCGTCCAAAGCTCCGACGAGCTCGGCAAGACTGTAGTCGGCGTGAGTTTCCAAGACGCTGTTCGTTGACTTCTCTGGAATGACGCGGGAGCGGTCGAGCGTGAGCTGCATGACCTGAGTTACCTCAGCGACGAAGGAAGGGCATGAGCGGATGATTCCGAGGGCCTCGTCCAAGGATTCCGGTACCGGCGTATTTGAGTTCGCCCACAGCGCCAGCACGAGCATGGTGGCGTACCGAACCTGCTCGGGAGTCATGTCCTTTTGGGTGGGCCCATCCCGAGAAACCAGGAGACTGTAGGCCGCTACGCGGTTGGGATCGTTGATGTGTAACAGGACCCGGATTCGGCTGAGTAGAAACTCTTCGTGCTCGCTCGCAGGGACGGAGGGCAGAAGCTTCTCATCGCGCAGCAGCGTGGTCCACGTAATTCCCTTGCGGCGGTAGATGTCTTCTAGCGGAACTCCGGAGCTGTTAGTGAAACTGGCGAGGTCCGTTGTGCCGTAATCAGAAATAAGTGCTCGTATTTTCTTAATGGAGTTACGTGCCAAGCGCTTTATGTTCTTGAGAACGCGCTCGGTCGTTACACGGTCCAAGGTGATGTTGGAGCCTGGCGGGGCGGTAGGAAATCCTTGCTCTACCTCCTTGGCCAAGTTCTTTCCGCGAGCGGCGGTAAGCACCTTGAAGCGCTCTTCGAAATCGAATTCCTCGTGCTGGAGGCCCAAGAAATCAAAGACGGTGCAGGCATTCTTTCCTTCGTTGAGGCGCAGACCTCGGCCAAGCTGTTGGACGAAGAGCACCGGGCTTTGCGTCGGGCGCAGAAGCAACAGCGTGTTGACCGCTGGGATGTCGACGCCTTCGTTGAAAATATCGACCGCGAAGATAATCTTGATAGTGCCTTCGCGAAGCTGCTCGATGGCGCGGCGACGCTCATCAACGCTGAGCTTACTGCTGACCGCCAGGGAAGGGATGCCGAAAAGGTTGAATTGCTCCGCCATGTATTCGGCGTGGGCGATGGTCACGCAGAAGCCAAGGGCCTTCATCTCGGAGAGATCGAAAATGCGACGGTTGAGCTCATTGATGATGAACCTGGTGCGCTTTTCACCGGCCTTGATATAGAACTCGCTGAGCTCCGAAGCCTGGTAGTCCTTCTTCCCGCGGTTCCAAGTCAGACTCGTCAGGTCCGTGTCATCGTCCACCCCGTAGTAGTGCAAGGGTGCAAGGAGCTGTAGGCGCAACGCATCCCAGAGGCGGAGTTCATGGGCCACGCGGTAGTCGAAATACTTCTGCACGTTCTCGCCGTCACCGCGCTCCGGTGTGGCCGTTAGCCCCAAGAGCTCGCGCGGTTGCAGGTAGTCGAGCACTGCCCGGTAGGTCGAAGCCTCGGCGTGGTGGAACTCATCGATGACGACGACTTCAAAGTGATCCGGCGCAATCTGGGCCATGCGCTTCCCTTGCAGGGACTGGATGCTGGCGAAGACATGGTCCCACTCGGCTGGCTGCTCACCGCTGACGAGGAGCTCACCAAAACCAGAAGTGCGAAGAACCTCGCGGTAGGTTCGCTGGGCCTGGGTAAGAATCTCGCGCCGATGCGCAATGAATAGTAGCCGTGGCCTACGCCCCAGCTTCTCGCATAAGCGGCGGTAGTCCAGTGCTGCCACAACAGTCTTGCCTGTACCGGTGGCAGCAATGAGGAGGTTGCGGTGGCGATCGTGAACTTCGCGTTCGGACTCTAGGGCTTCAAGCATCTCCTCCTGGTAGGGGTAGGGCTCAACGCGAAGGCCAGATAGCTCGAGCTTCTCGCCGTGCTTTGATTCGAGAAATTTGGCGCTGCCGAGCGCGTTTACGAGGCGGTCGTAGTCTTCCTCGGGGTCGAAGGCTTTGAAGTGAGTGTCGTACCAGTAGCTATCGAAGGTCTTGATGAATTTTTCGATGATCTCCGGAGTGGAGGAGCGGGAGCCGCGGACGTTCCATTCCCAGCCGTCGACAAGCGCCGAGCGCGAAAGATTTGAGCTACCGATGAACGCGGTATCGAAGCCAGACTGGCGGCGGAAGAGCCAGGCCTTGGCATGCAGGCGAGTGGTCTTGTGCTCATAGCAAATCCGGACCTCAGCGCCATAGTCCTCCACGAGACGACGCACGGCGGCGGCTTCGGTCGCTCCGCAATACGTCGAAGTGATGACGCGCAGCGGGATCTGATGATCCCTGAGGTACTCCAGTTGATCGCTGATGACCGCAATACCCGAACTCTTGATGAAAGCGCACAGCAAATCGACGGAGTCCGCAGTGCGGATCTCGCGGGCGATCTCGACCGACATATTGGTGTCGTCCACGCTGTTGGTGAACAAAGCACTGGCGTTGAGTGAGACCTCGGGAAGCTCTGGTGCCTCTGCGAGCTCTGAGCTGTAGATGGCATAGAGCAGCTGTTCCGCAGAAATAGACTCATCTTCCCCGAGGTGTTGTGCGAGTCCATTAATGAGGGCCACGCGCTCCTCGGGCTTATTTAGCTCTGTTAGTTTTTGCTCGAGGACCTTGGCAAAATGCTGGGACACTGCCGCGGCGAACCGAGGGTTCACGTCTTTCATGGTTCCATGGGCGATGCCCGTTGCGGCCGTGGGACGAGCCCGCTTAGTTTCCTCGATCCGCTCCTGGATACGAGCGGTGACCGGGGTTTCATAGATGCCGAAAGGCAGGAGAGAATCGGAACTCATAGGCGCGAAGAAACCAGCTTGACGGCGGGGATGTCTGCGGGAGCCCAGTCGAGTTCCTGCGCCTCGGCAGGGGACACCCAACGAGTCGCATCGTGATCACTGAGAGTCAGGTCACCGGACTCGATGGTGCACAGAAACGTAGTGAGCTCGATGGTGGCGAAGTCATACTCGTACACGGTCGAGGTGACCTTGTCGCCAACGGTTGCGGTTACGGAAAGCTCTTCCTTAATTTCACGCGCGAGAGCCTGCTCGGGTGTTTCACCGAGTTCAATCTTGCCGCCCGGAAATTCCCACATGCCGGCTAGGGATTTTCCCGGGGCTTTGCGGCAGGCCAGGAATCTATTGCCCTTAGCGAAGACGGCTCCGACAACACGAATCGGTGAACTCATGGGGACCAGTATGCCGGCTGGCCCCGGTCTTATCTAGGAATTCGTGTCCGCGGCAGCAGAAAAATGCGCCGTCACAATGTCATCAATCAACCGCGCGGCCAGCTTGGCAGTGTGGGCGTCGGTGTCGAAGGTGGGGTTGAGCTCGACGACGTCGACAAGCGCCAGGCGTCCCGTGGCGGCGATGGTGAGTGCGAGTTCGCGGATGATGCTTAACGGCACGCCGAGGCCGGCGGGGGCGGAGACACCAGGTGCCTGGTCGGCAGGCAGCACGTCGAGGTCGATGGAGAGGTGGATGGGCTTGGTGCCGGCGCAGATGCGCTCGACGGTTTCGCGCAGCTGGGCGCGGTCCATGCTGAGCAGTTCCTCGTCGAGGACGACGGTGACGCCGAGGTCGGAGGCTTCGTCGAAAAGCACGGGCGTGTTGTTGGGGCGGGAGATTCCCAGGACGGAATAGTCGAAGTCCTCCCGGCCCACCAGTTCGGAAATCTGCTTGAACGGGGTGCCGGAGGTAGGCACGTCCGCGGTGCGGAGATCGAAGTGCGCGTCCAGGTTGATGATCTGCAGAGGGCCTAGAGCCCTAAAGGCGCCGCGGTGGGAACCGAAGGCGGTCTCGTGGCCGCCGCCGAGGATGATGGGCAGGTGCCCGGCGCGCGAGAGTGTCTCCACTGCGTCGGAGAGGCGCGCATGGGAGCCTTCCAAGTCGGTGCCTTGGGTGGTGATCGTGCCGGCGTCGTACAACGGATGCGTATGGTGCAGCGCTAGGGAACCCAGGACGCCGCGCAGTGCGGCCGGGCCCGCAGCCGCGCCGGGGCGGCCATGGTTGCGCTCCACGCCCTCGTCGGAGGCGAAGCCCAGGAGTGCGACGCCGGGTTCTGCCTGGGGCTTGGCGACGTCCAGCGGGCGAATCACGCTGTGCCACCGCGCATGCTCGGGGCCTGGGCCATCGGAGCGGCCGGACCACTCGGGGGCAGGGGAGTAGGCGGGGGCATCAACGGTGTTCATGGTTATCCTTTCGCGTCTGTTCCTTGCGGAGCTGTTCCCTGTGGGGAGCTCGCGGCGGCGCTGCGGCGGCCGGTGAGGTAGAAGATGGCGGTCATCAGGAGGATGAAGATAACGCCCGTGGCGAGTGCCGGGCGGTACTGCTCCTGCCACACCATGATGCCAAAAGTGAAGATGATGAAGGCGATGGAGAAGTACTGGCCCCATGGCCAGAAGGGGACGGTGTATTTCAGGCTGGCGCGTTCTTCAGGCGGCATTTGGCGGCGGGAGGCCACGTGGGCGAGCAGAATCATCAGCCACACGTAGATGGTGGCAAAGGTGGCGAGGGAGGCGATGACCTCGAAGACGTTGTCCGGGATGAGCGCGTTGAGTCCGGTGCCGATGATCATGACGATAATGAGGATAATCATGGTCATGACCGGCACACCGCGGGTCTTTTTGGCCATGACCTTCGGCGCGAGGTTCTGGCGGGCCAGGCCGGTGAGAACGTTGCCGGCGCCGAAGAGATCGGCGTTGATGGCAGAGACCGCCGCGGTGATAACCACGACGTTAAGGGCGGCCGCAGCCCAGGTGACGCCGAGGGTGGAGAAGATTTGGACGAAGGGGCTTTCCTCACCGGTGATGCTGCGCCAGGGGTTGATCATGAGGATGACCAGGATGGCCAAGACGTAGAACAGCAGGATACGCACCGGGATGGTGTTGACGGCCTTGGGCACGGACTTGGCGGGATCTTCTGCCTCCGCACTGGCGACGCCGACGATCTCCGTGCCGCCGAAGGCGAAGAGGACGAGGATGAAGGAGGCGACCATGCCGGAGACGCCGTTGGGGAAGAAGCCGCCATCGTTGACCAGGTTGGCCGGGCCGGTGGTCTCCGCGGTGGAGAGGCCGAAGACGAGCACGGCCACGCCGCCTAGGATCATGGCGATGACGGCGCCGACCTTGACGATGGTGAAGGCGAACTCCAGCTCGCCGAAGGCCTTGACGGTGGCGAGGTTGGCGCCGCCGACGAGGAGGAGCGTGGCGGCGACCCAGACCCACTTGGGAGAGCCGGGGAACCAGAATTGCATGTAGACGCCGATGGCGGTGAGATCCGCGAGGGCCACGATGACCATTTCGAAGGCGAACATCCAGCCGGTGATATAGCCGGCCCAGGGGCCTAAGAAGGTGCGGGCGTACTCGGCGAAGGAGCCGGTAACGGGGTGGTGCACGGACATCTCTCCGAGTGCGCGCAGGAGAAAGTAGACCACGGCGCCGCCGAGGAGGTAGACCAAGAGGACCGAGGGGCCGGCGGCTTGGATGGCGCCGGCGGAGCCGTAGAACAGGCCGGTGCCGATGGCCGAACCTAAGGCAATAAAGTGCAGGTGCCGGTGTTTCAAGCCGGGGCGCTTGGTGGTGGTTTCTGCCACGGGGATGCGTCCTCCTCTGTGCCCCTGTTGTGGCGCTAGCTAGTCTTAGCGCTGCGGATGAGGGGAGTGGTTGGTGCGAGTGATTCCGGGAGCTACTTTCCTCTAGTTAGTGTGTCCGGTCAATTCCGCTACGGGGCAGAGGTCGATCTGCCCTATGACCCTGCACCCATTCGCTGCTCGGGGGTGACCTATGTGACATTTGTTCGGGGTGGCATTAGTATATGGAAGACCTGCGTGTGGCTGTCGCGTGGGCATGGCTACAAGCACTCGCCGTCGTGTGTTGGCGAGGGTGTGCTTGGCGCGTTCGTGTAGTGGACGTGTTGTGGCCGTGCTAATGACGTGTCGTTTCCACCACCGTGAGGTAGAACATGAAATCTGAAGACGCAATCGTTGACGCCTTCTACGAGAGCGAGGACGACGTCCCCTCCAAGAAGGGTATCTGGCGCCTCTTCGTCTACAGTGCTATCGGCGCTTTCGTATTCTTCTTTCCCATTAGCTACGACGGAAAGAAATCCATCCCGCTTGACCACATGGTCACCATCATCCGCACCTATGCGGACGTCTTGGTGCCTTGGTTCATCCTGGCGCTGGCGCTCTACGGCACGGTGCGCAGCATCGTGAATAAAAACTGGAAAGAAGGCCCGCTCCAGGCGGTCTTTACTGCGCTCAACGTGGTGGGCCTGGTGGTCTCCTTCCTGATGGTCATCGGAAAGCTTCCCGGAGTGCTGGGCAACGAGGACATCGTGCCCTTCCTGTGGAACTCGATTGCCACGCCAGTCGGGCTCATCGTGCCCATCGGCGGCGCGTTCTTGGCCTTGCTCATCAGCTACGGCCTTCTGGAATTCGTCGGCGTATTCATGCAGCCCATCATGCGCCCGCTGTGGCGCACGCCGGGGCGCTCCGCCATTGACGCGGTGGCCTCCTTCGTGGGCTCCTACTCTTTGGGAATCCTCATTACTGACCGCGTGTACCAGCGCGGCGGCTATACCGCGCGTGAGGCTTCCATCATCGCGACGGGCTTCTCGACGGTCTCCGCTGCCTTCATGGTGATCGTCGCCAAGCAGCTCGACCTTATGGATATGTGGGGCATCTACTTCGGTGTCTCCCTCGTGGTGACCTTCCTGGTCACCGCGATTACCGTGTGGATTCCGCCGCTGAGCAGGATTCCTGATGATTACATCGATGGTGTGGAAGCGGATCCGGAAAAGCCGGTGAAGGGCAATTTCTTTAAGGCCGCGTGGCGGGAAGCGCTGCTGGCGCTGGACCGCGCGCCGTCTTTGGGCGCTGCCATTTGGGAGAACCTGCGCGATGGCGTGCGCATGGCGTCGGCGATTGTGCCCTCCATCATGTCCGTGGGCCTGATTGGCCTGCTGCTGGCTAACTTCACGCCCCTCTTTGATTGGCTGGGCTACCTGTTCTACCCGTTCGCGTGGCTTGTCCAGCTGCCGGAGCCGGAGCTGGCGGGCAAGGCCGCTGCTATGGGTATTGCGGAGATGTTCCTGCCGGCGACGGCCGTGGCGGGCTCTGAAAGCATGGTGCTCAAGTTCGTCATCGGCGTGGTGGCTATCTCCGCCATTATCTTCTTCTCCGCGCTGGTGCCGTGCATCCTAGCCACCAAGATTCCGATTAAGCTCTGGCAGATCGTGGTCATCTGGTTCGAGCGCGTGGTGCTGACCATCATTATTGCGACGCCGATTGCCTTCCTGGTGACTTAGCTGGGACTTGTACGAGGGCTCACTAGAATGTGGGCCCATGAGTACCTCCCGAGTCCCGGCGGCGCGCAATGCGCTGGAGATCCTCCGGCTGCTGTCCACTATCGACGTGCCGATTTCCGCCGCGCGCATCCGCAGTGAGCTGGACCTGCCGCGCTCCACTACCTATCACCTGCTCAAGGAGATGGTGGACGCGGGATTTGTGGTGCACCTGCCGGAGAACCAGACCTATGGGTTGGGGCTCGTTGCCTATTCGATGGCTGCTGCCTACGCCACGCAGCAGCCCCTGGTGCGGGTAACCCAGGGGCACCTCGAGCGGATTGCCAGCAGTGTCGGGGGATCGGGGCACCTGTCGCGTTTGGCGGGCTCGGAGATTCTCTACCTCAACGAGATTCGCGCGCCGGGGGCGCTGTCCTTGGTGACGGAGAGGGGAGTGCGGCTGCAGGCGCAGCGCACGGCCTCTGGGCGGGCGATGCTGGCCCTGCTCCCAGAGGCGGAGTGGCGTGCAGCATTCGTCCCCGGTTCTTTAGGTTTTGGGGAGTACAAGGAAATCTTGCGCCAGGTGCGCGAACGCGGATGGGCCGAAGAGGTTGAGGTGGTGGCGCGCGGGCAGGCGTCGGTAGGCGTGGCGGTGGTTGACCACGTGGGCAGGCCCGCGGCGGCGCTGGCGGTGACCTTCCCGGTGGGGACTGCCGACGCCGCCGACGTCGCCCAGCAACTGCACGCGGCAGCGCAGCAGGTGGCGGAGAGAATGTACGGGCGCCGCTAACTGGTCGTGCGCGGGGTATTGGCGCGCCGGGCAGCCTGTTGTACTATGAGCGCAACGCGTAAGGCTGTCGCGCGTATCACTATTTTTCTATTCTTGTGAAAGCAAGTACGTGTTTTCGCGTGCCTTCTTCCCTTCCACGCGGGTGGTGGGGCGGGGTACCGCAGCGACGTCAAAGGAGCCTTACATGTCTAATTCTTATCCCTCCACCGTGACCGTGGGTATCGGTGCGCTGAGCATCGAGGAGGTCGTGGCCGTTGCGCGCTATGGCGCGAAGGTGGAGATTTCTGAGGATGCCCTGGCGGAAATCGCCTCCACCCGCGAGCGTGTCGAGGAGCTGGCCCAGGATCCGACTCCGGTTTATGGCATTTCCACCGGCTTCGGTGCCCTAGCGCGCCGCCACATTCCGGAGGAGATGCGCGCGCAGCTGCAGCTTTCGCTCGTGCGCTCGCATGCAGCAGGCACGGGCCCGGAGGTTGAGCAAGAGGTCATTCGCGCGCTCATGCTGCTGCGCCTGTCCACCCTGTGCACTGGGCGTACTGGCGTGCGTCCGGTGGTGGCGGAAACCTATGCTGCGGTCCTCAACGCCAACATCCACCCGGTGGTCCGCGAATACGGTTCCTTGGGTTGCTCCGGTGACCTTGCACCGCTTGCGCACTGCGCACTGGCACTGCTCGGTGAAGGCGAGGTGCGCGTTGATGGCGGCGAGGTCACCCCGGCCGCGGAAGCCCTATCCGCTGCGGGTATCGAGCCGCTCAAGCTGCGGGAAAAGGAAGGCCTAGCACTGATTAACGGCACCGATGGCATGCTGGGCCAGCTCTGCCTGGCCATTACAGACTTGCGTGAGCTGGCCAAGACCGCCGATATCGCCACCGCGATGACGGTGGAGGGCCTGCTGGGTACCTTGGTGGTCTTTGCCGATGACCTGCAGCAGCTGCGCCCGCACCCAGGCCAGGCAGATGCTGCGGCCAATATCCTGCAGGTCGCAGAGGGCTCGGAGATTCTCGCGGCCGCTCTCGAGGAATTTAAGAAGAAGCAGGTGCAGGACGCCTACTCGGTGCGCTGTGCGCCGCAGGTGGCTGGCGGTTTCCGCGATACCGTGGCGCACACAGCAACGGTTGCGGAGCGCGAGCTGGCCGCGGCCGTCGACAACCCGGTGGTGGCCAAGGACGGGCGCGTGGTCTCCAACGGCAACTTCCACGGCGCGCCGGTGGCCTATGCGCTGGACTTCCTGGCCATCGTCGTGGCGGACCTGGCCTCCATTTCCGAGCGCCGCACCGACCGCTTCCTCGATGTTGCTCGCAGCCGCGGCCTCAACGCCTTCCTGGCCGATGACCCGGGTGTGGACTCCGGCCACATGATCGCGCAGTATGCGCAGGCGGGCATCGTCTCTGAGCTCAAGCGCTTGGCCAACCCGTCTTCGGCGGATTCCATTCCGTCGTCGGCCATGCAGGAAGACCATGTGTCCATGGGCTGGTCGGGTGCTCGCAAGCTCCGCAAGGCTGTCGACGGTCTGCAGCGCGTCCTCGCCATCGAAATCCTTACCGCCGCCCGCGCCATCGATATGCGCGAGGGCCAGCCGGCCAAGGGTACCGGCGCGGTCATCGATGCCCTGCGCCAGACCGTCCAAGGCCCGGGCACCGACCGCTACCTCTCTCCGGAGATCGAGGAGACCGTGCGCCTGGTCAAGGAGGGTGCGCTGGTGGCTGCGGTAGAGGGGGCCGTCGGCACGCTGCGCTAAACACCTCCCGCCCCATGGCATGTGCCATGGGGCCTTCTCTTGCCGTCTTATTTCCAAAAATGCAGACCTGGAAGTGCAGACCTGCTGGTCGTCGCAAAGCACTGCCTTGCGCTGGACGACGCCCACCTGCACATCTGCACTTCCAGGTCTGCACTTTTGGCTGGGCACCGGATTGCAGGTAGTGCGGCGGAGGCGAAGAACGGAAGCCTATCTGTGGCGAGGCGCACAAAGCTGGGTTATGAGTAGTGCATGAACAATGAACAACTCTTTAACTTCTTAGACCAGCATCTTATCGACCTTCGCAAGCTACCCAATGATGATCCCCGGTGGAAGAAGGTGCACGCCGGCAAGGTGGCCAAACTGGCGTGGTGCTTCGTGCTGCCGATGGTGCATTGGCACGAACTCAAGCCGTGGCAGAAGGAGACCGCGAAGGCGTACGTGCTCGGGTTGACCTTGCCCAAGGCGACATTAGTGGGAAAGTCCGCCGCCCTTATTCATGGAATTCCGCTGGTTGTGCCGCCGACCGAATGGGAGGCGACGTTGCCTTCGAACTCGGTACCTCCACGATCTAAAGCCACTGTCCGTTATCGCCGCATGGATTTGCGCGGTAAAGAGACGGTGGTTCACGGGATTCGCGTGTCAACCCTGGAGCGCACGGCCATTGATATTGCGCGGTTCTATGGATTTGAGGAGGGGCTCGTTGCCGTCGATGCCGTGCGGGCGCGCAATGTAGGTCAGTTCGGGATTAACGAAACGCTCGGCGCTATGGGGAGAGTTAAGGGTGTTGCCGCCGCGCGGCGGGCGGTTGCTGAAAGCGTCAATTGCGCGGAGTCACCGTGGGAATCCTATGCCCGTGCCTTGATTCTTGCGGCGGACTACCCGGAGCTGCGCTGGGTCAAGGCGCAGTATGTGATTGAGAACTATCGAGCGGATCTGGTCATTAATGGGTGGCTCGTGATTGAGATTGACGGAAACGTCAAGTACCGCTTCGAGGCCGAAGAGGTAATTCGCGCGGAGCATCGGCGCCAGCAAGCCATCCTCAACAAGGGCTACATCGTTTTGAGGTTTAGCCCAGAACAGTTGAGTTCGCGGCCTGACTATTTCCAGGAGACGGTGGGCAAGCACCTGGCACGCGGCCCGCGCTTGTAAAAGTGCAGACCTGGAAGTGCAGACCTGCTGGTCGTCGCAAAGCACTGCCTTGGCGCTGGACGACGCCCACCTGCGTGAATGCACTTCCAGGTCTGCACTTTTGGGTTGGGCTCTGGATTGCAGGCAGCGCGGCGCCCAATACTGGTCGGGCGACAGTCTTGTATCTGAGACAGGCAGGCCAAAAGAGCCCTAGAAGATGGTGCTGCGTCACAGTAGCTTCTGATGTGTGACGCTGACCAAGCCCCACAAGGGACAGCCCCGGGCAACCGGCCTTGGGGGTTTGGAAGGGCGTCGAAAAGCACGAGCGAAAGGAAGTCATGTCTGAACCCCGCGAAGTACGCGCCCCGCGCGGAACCGAACTGAACGCCAAGTCTTGGCAGACCGAAGCCCCGCTGCGCATGCTCATGAACAACCTCGACCCCGAGGTTGCCGAGCGCCCCGAGGACCTCGTAGTCTACGGCGGCACCGGCCGTGCAGCCCGCAGCTGGGAAGCATTTGATGCCATCGTGGAGTCGCTGAAGGATCTCGAATCCGACGAGACCCTGCTGGTGCAGTCCGGCAAGCCGGTGGGCATTTGGAAGACCAACGAGTGGGCACCGCGCGTGCTCATCGCCAACTCTAATCTGGTCGGCGACTGGGCTAACTGGGAGCACTTCCGCAAGCTCGAGGACGAGGGCCTGATGATGTACGGCCAGATGACGGCCGGTTCCTGGATTTACATCGCTACCCAGGGCATCCTGCAGGGTACTTTTGAGACCTTCGCGGCCGTGGCCAAGAAGCGCTTCAACGGCACGCTCGCCGGCACCTTCACCCTGACCGGTGGCTGCGGCGGTATGGGCGGCGCGCAGCCGCTGTCCGTGACCTTGAACGGCGGCGCCTGCCTCATCGTCGATGTTGACGAGACCCGCCTGAAGCGCCGCCAGTCCAAGCGCTACCTCGATGAGGTCGTCACCGACCTGGATGAGGCACTCAAGCTGGTGCTCGACGCCAAGGAGAACAAGAAGCCGCTGTCCGTCGGCCTGGTGGGCAACGCCGCCGAGGTCTTCCCGGAGGTGCTGCGCCGCCAGCGCGCGGGCGAGTTCACCGTGGATATCGTTACGGACCAGACCTCCGCGCACGACCCGCTGAGCTACCTGCCCACCGAAATCACCGTCGAGGATTGGCGCAACGAGGCCAAGGCAGACCCGACCACCTTCACCAAGAAGGCCCGCGAGGCCATGGCCGCCCAGGTCCAGGCCATGGTGGAATTCCAGGACGAGGGTGCTGAGGTCTTCGACTACGGCAACTCCATCCGCGATGAGGCCCGCAAGGCCGGCTACCAGCGCGCCTTCGAGTTCCCGGGCTTCGTCCCGGCCTACATCCGCCCGCTCTTCTGCGAGGGTCTCGGCCCCTTCCGCTGGGCAGCGCTCTCCGGCGATCCGGAGGACATCAAGGTCACCGACCAAGCACTTAAGGAGCTCTTCCCGGACAACGAGCACCTGCACAACTGGCTCGATGCCGCCGAGGAGTACGTGGAGTTCGAGGGCCTGCCGGCACGTATTTGCTGGCTGGGCTACAACGAGCGCCACAAGGCTGGCCTGCTCTTCAACGACCTGGTCAAGGAAGGCAAGATCAAGGCTCCGATCGTCATCGGCCGCGACCACCTCGATTCCGGTTCCGTGGCCTCCCCGTACCGCGAGACCGAGGCCATGCTCGACGGCACCGACGCCGTGGCTGACTGGCCGCTGCTCAACGCAATGACCGCTGTCTCCTCCGGTGCCACCTGGGTATCCATCCACCACGGCGGCGGCGTGGGCATGGGTCGCTCCATCCACGCGGGCCAGGTCACCGTCGCCGATGGCACCGAGCTGGCCGCCGCCAAGCTGCGCGCGGTGCTGACCAACGACCCGGGCATGGGTGTTATCCGCCACGTGGATTCCGGTTACACTCGCGCCAAGGAAGTCGCCGACGAGCGCGGTGTGCGTATCCCGATGGAATTCAAGGCCCGCGACTAGACAAGAGAGGAAAAGAAGATCATGTCCACCCTGTTTACTGGAATCTCAGAGCTGCGCACGGTGTCGGAGGCAGGCACGCTTGCCGACGCCGCACTTATCGCCAACACCGACGGCACCATCGCCTGGATCGGATCGGCGTCCGAGGCGCCGGCCGCGGACGAGAAGGTCGACCTGGGCGGGCGCACAGTTCTGCCGGGCTGGGTGGATTCCCATACTCACATGATCTTCGATGGCGACCGCTCCGCCGAGTTTGAGGCCCGCATGGCGGGCGAATCCTACCAAGCTGGCGGC
The DNA here is from genome assembly GCF_001808895.1 of Corynebacterium sp. HMSC070E08. NCBI lineage: Bacteria > Bacillati > Actinomycetota > Actinomycetes > Mycobacteriales > Corynebacteriaceae > Corynebacterium > Corynebacterium sp. HMSC070E08. Next base: position 62,081 of record NZ_KV794796.1, on the reverse strand, counting down.
ATCGCCGTGACGATGGACGCGACCCGCTCGGCGGGGGAGGAGCGCCTGGAAAAGCTTCTGGTGGAGCGCATCGCCGCTGCCCGCCGGGGTGGAACGACCACCTTGGAGACGAAGACCGGTTACGGTCTCAATACCGAATCCGAGGTGGAGGCCGCTCGCGTGGCGGCCCGCCACGTCGATGACGTGACCTTCCTCGGCGCGCACCTCGTGCCGCCGGGAGCAGAGGCCGAAACCTACCTCGACGAGGTTGTGGGCCCGATGCTCGACGGCGTGGCGGAGCACGTGCAGTGGATTGACGTCTTCTGCGAGCGTGGTGCCTTCGACGAGAAGCAATCGCGCCGCGTGCTCGAGGCCGGCAAGGCTCGCGGACTTGGCGTGCGCGTGCACGGCAACCAGCTCGGCGAGGGCCCAGGCGTGGCGCTCGCGGTGGAGTTGGGCGCGGCCTCCGTGGATCACGTCAACTACCTCAGCGATGCGGATGTTGAGGCCCTGGCCTCCTCCGATACGGTGGCCACACTGTTGCCGGCCTGCGATCTGTCCACGCGCGAGCCGCTGGCGCCGGGACGCAAGTTTATTGATGCCGGCGCGACCGTCGCTATCGCCTCCAACCTCAACCCGGGCACGTCCTATACGTCCTCGATGAACTTCTGCGTGACCACGGCCGTGCTTCAGCAGCACCTGACTCTGGATGAGGCTATTGCCGCCGGCACGCTGGGCGGTGCCACCGCGCTGCGCCGCCAGGATGTCGGTGAGGGCAAGGACGCGAAGGGCCGCCCGGCTAAGGGCTCGCTGGTGGTCGGTGCAGCCGCGGACCTGCACGTGCTTGATGCCCCGAGCGCTATCCACCTGGCTTACCGCCCGGGCATGCCGATGACGTTCAAGACCTTCGTCGGCGGCTGCGAGGTCTAGAAAGCAAAGTCTCGCACTCTAGAGTGTAAAACTTTGCAGTCTGCGGTATTCTGCAGGCATGATGTGGACAGCAGAGCAGCTCGAGGATTACCTCGAGCACTGTCGCCTCTTGCAGTCGGATACGACGACCGTGGAGGTGAAATCGGGACGCGGCGGAATGCCGCAGTCCCTGGGGGCTACTCTGTGTGCCTTCGCCAACATGCCGCGTGGCGGCACCGTCATCATTGGAGTGGCGGAGCCCGGCTTTGCGGTGCACGGCGTGGACGATCCTGGCGCTATCGAAGGCGCCCTGGCGGATCAGGCACGCACCCTCGTGGAACCCGCGCCTTACATTGAGACCCAGACCCTCCAAATCGAAGGGCGTGCTGTGGTGCTCGGCCACATCGAAGGCGTGCTGCCGCACCAGCGGCCGGCGCTCTATCGGGGGCGGCCCTACCTGCGCATGGCGGACGGTGACTATGTCATGAGCTCCAATGACCTCCGCATGATCGAGGTGGATAAACTACACGCGCGCGAGGCCATTGCCTATGACTCAGAACCCGTTCCTGGGTCAAGCCTAGAAGTTTGTGATGATTCGGTGCTCAAGGAAGCAGTGGCGGAGCTGCGCAAAGCCACCGCTCGTTTGCGGGGTGCGAGTGATGCCGAGTTACTGGAGCTATTCCGCGTGGTCGATTCCCGAGGACAACTGAGTGTGGCCGGTTTGTACGCTCTGGGGCGCTTTCCGCAGGGATTCTTTCCCGACCTGCATATTTCTGCGGCCGTGCAATACCCGGCGGGGGAGGAAGGACCGCGCACCCGGAACCTGGAAGAGTTTTATGGGCCCGTCCCGGATCTGGTGGATGCGGCCGTGGCGTGGGTGCGCCGGAATATCGATACCGACTTGGTCTATGGCACGGATGGACATCTGCGCGAGGTTCCCGAGCTTCCCCTCGAAGCGGTCCGCGAGGTCATAGCTAATGCCGTGGTCCACCGAGACCTCGGGCCGGAAAGCTTAGGTGCCGGGAAGTTCGTCACCATTCGGCTGACTCGCCAGGCACTGATCGTGACCAGCCCGGGTGGGCTACGCGGCATCTCCGTGGAAGAACTCAAGGGAAGGGTGCTATCACCCGTCGCTGTAAACCCGCGCCTGTATGCACTGAGCACGAAATTGCGTCTAGAGGATGGCGAGCGCGTCATCGAGGGCCAGGGCGGAGGCATGAAGGTCGTCTTTGAGTCCCTTCGCAAAGCCGGCTTGCGCCCGCCGACCCTCATCGACACTGGTGTTCGCTTCACCGTGATCCTCTGGAGAGCGGGGCGAGGCGATGACGAGCACGGCCCCGCGACTCGCAGCGCCTCTGCTTCCTTTGAGCCCGCGCTTGCCCCAGCGCAGACAGCGAAGGAGGGCAGTGTGGTGGAAGACGGGCTCGTCGCCAAGCTCGGCGGAAACCCGGCACTTGTGCTTGCTGCACTACGCCGGAACGGCGAGCTCTCGCTCGTGGACATCGTAAACAGCACGCAGCTCACCCGCGGCCAGGTGCGTTACGCGTTGGGCAAGCTCATCGAGTCCGGGCACGTCACGATGCGCGGCAAACACGGTGACCGCGCCACGCGTTACGCTGCGAAGGAGTAGCCCGAGGCGGAAAAGGTCGGGTAATTCAGCGGTGAAATAGCTAATTGGGTGCCGGTGCCGTACTCTGGTCTGAGCAATGAGCATTACCGATAACGCCACCGGCGGCGTAAACGAGCCGGAAGAATTCAATAAGTCGGAATCTCAGGAAAACTCGCAAGGTGGCGAAGCTCTGGACGCTTCGCAGGTATCCAACCAGGACACCGGGGCTGCGAATAACCCTGAGGACACCGGCGCTGAAGAAACTTCAGCCAACGACAACTCCCAGGGTTTTGCACACCTCGGCCTTCCCGATGACGTTCAGGAAGCCGTGTCCAAGGTGGGCTTTACCAAGCCATCCCCAATTCAGGAAGAAACCATCCCGATCCTCATGGAGGGCCGCGACGTCGTCGGTCTGGCCCAGACGGGTACGGGTAAGACCGCGGCCTTCGCGCTGCCGGTTCTCTCCCAGATCGATACCGAGGCCCGCTACCCGCAGGCTCTGGTCCTCGCGCCCACGCGCGAGCTGGCCCTCCAGGTAGCGGACTCCTTCCAGTCCTTCGCCGACCACTTGGGTCGCATCGAAGTTCTGCCCATCTACGGCGGCCAGGCTTATGGCATCCAGCTCTCCGGGCTGCGCCGTGGCGCCCAGATCATCGTGGGCACCCCGGGCCGCGTCATCGACCACCTGGAGAAGGGCTCCCTGGATATCTCGCAGCTGCGCTTCCTCGTCCTCGATGAGGCGGACGAGATGCTCAACATGGGCTTCCAGGAAGATGTCGAGCGCATTCTTGAGGACACCCCGGAAGACAAGCAGGTCGCACTCTTCTCGGCCACCATGCCGAACTCGATTCGCCGCCTGTCCAAGCAGTACCTCAACGACCCCGCCGAGGTCACTGTGAAGTCGGAGCGCCGCACGAATGACAACATCACGCAGCGCTTCCTGCTGACCCCGCACCGCCACAAGATGGATGCCTTTACCCGCATCCTCGAGGTCATTGACTACGACGCCATCATCGTCTTCTGCCGCACCAAGCACGCGACCGAAGACGTGGCCGATAGCCTCAAGGAGGCCGGCTACAACGCTGCCGCCATCAATGGCGATATTGCCCAGCAGCAGCGTGAGCGCACCGTCGATCAGCTTAAGGATGGCCGCCTCGACATCTTGGTGGCTACCGACGTTGCCGCCCGCGGTCTCGACGTGGACCGCATTACCCACGTGGTCAACTACGACATCCCGAATGACACCGAGTCCTACGTGCACCGCATTGGCCGTACCGGCCGTGCTGGCCGCACTGGTGAGGCCATCCTGTTTGTCACCCCGCGTGAGCGTCGCATGCTGCGCTCCATCGAGCGCGTGACCAACGCCCGCTTGGAGGAGATGGATCTTCCGACCGCGGATGAGGTCAACGCTAAGCGTAAGGAGAAGTTCTTCGCTTCCATCGGCGCTTCGCAGGAGGACAAGCAGTTCGAATTCTTCCGCGACATGGTGCGCGAGTACTCCGCAGCGGAGAATGTGGCGATGGATGATATCGCCGCGGCCTTGGCCGTGCAGCTGCAGGGCGGGACGGACTTCCTGCTCAAGGAGCGCCCGGTGACTAAGAAGGACCGTCGCGAGCGCGATCGCTTCGAGCGCGACGGCCGCGGGCGTGACCGTGATCGTGGTCGTGACCGCGGTGGCCGCGACCGTGACCGCGGCCCGCGCCGCCCGGATGGGGACTTTGAGACGTACCGGCTGGACGTCGGCAAGCGTCAGAACGTGCGCCCGGGTGCGATCGTGGGCGCGCTGGCCAATGAAGGTGGCCTGACCTCCAAGGACTTCGGCCGCATTACCATCGCGGTGGGCCACACCTTGGTGGACCTTCCGAAGAACCTGGACCCGGCAGTGCTGGACCGTCTGAAGGACACCCGCATTTCTGGACAGCTCATCAAGATTCAGAAGGATACCGGCCGCCCGCCGCGCCGGAACTACGATGACGACCGCGGTCGAGGCGGTTACGGAGGACGCGGACGCGGTGAGCGCGGCGGATACCGTGACCGTGACCGCGGTGGACGTGGCCGCGACCGTGGCGGTCGCCGCGGGGGCTGGCGCGACTAGGCTCCGCTAGGCGCCGCAGCGGCCCCAACGCTGCACGAGAAAACCTCCCAAACTCTCACTGAGAGCTTGGGAGGTTTTATCTGTTGAGGCCTAAACCGAAGAGTTTAGACGTACATCAGGATGGCGCAGACAACCCACAGCAGGTTGAAGATACCGGAGAACATCGCCAGCTGCTTCTTCAGCTTGGCCACATCGGCGCTGCCCGGGCTGGCAATCGCAGCCATGGCCTGGTTCTGCTTCGGGATAACCACGACGAGCAGAATGACCCAGGCGATGACGGAGAGCAGAAGGGCAATGTGGAACTGGACCTGAGACTTGTAGGCAGCCAGGTCAGTAAGGAAAACAGCCAGGCCGATGACCGGAACGATGGCGGAAATGTAGCCATAGGTCGAGGTGATCTTGTTGAGGATGCCGGCGGCACCAGCGGCCGAAGCATCACCGGCGCCAGCCTTTGCCAGCTGGGCAGGGAAGGCGGAGGTGGAGATACACACGGTACCGACCAACAAGATGGCAGCGAAGGCGTGAAGGAAGATGAGCAAGCTTGTCATGGGGAGTGCGCTTTACCTTTCTGTACGGGGCTTTTCCCAGCGAAAGTCTAACGGTGCTGGGAGATGAAATCGAATCGGCACTGGTGGCGCATGACCGCATAGTCGCGGGAGGGAAGCGGGAGTTGGTACTTGCGCGCCACCGCAGCAAGGCGCAGGGAATAGTCGCAGCGGTTGGCGGGCGGAAGCCAGTCCGCCGGCAGGGAATCGGACTTGGCTTGGTTCAAGTTGCGGGCGGTGGCAACAAGGTTGAGCGGATCGTTGGCGAACGCCATCTTCTTTTCCCGCGGCCAGGTTGACGCGCCGAGATCCCAGGCTGCTGAGAGCGGAAAGACGTGGTCGACTTCGACGCGCTCCGCCGCAGGTGCGCGGGCATAAGGATCGAAGAGGGTGCCGTCGATGGTCTGCGCTGCTTTGACGTTATCGCGGGTGCCCGGCGCCCAGCCGCCGAAGTCATCGCGGTCGTAGCCAGAGACCTCCACACGCGCAGGCACGGTAGCCACACCTAGGTCCGGGCCGGGAAGAAGATGGTAGCCGCCGTAGGCCACCGTGGCTATGGAGAGGAAACCGATATAGGCCGCGCGCAGGTTCATGCACTTTTAGACTGTGCGTAGCGTGGAGGGGTTCCTCAAGGGCTCGGAGGGGAGCCACCAAGCACGCAGTGAGGTGGGGTGCGATGTCAACAAAACTTGACAAAATAAGAATAGTTTTAATAATTAGCTTGGTAATAGATTAAGAATGTCAAAATTACTGATCCCGCTATCACTGCTAAAGGAAAGGAAACGCAGTGAAATCTCCGCTCCCCATTCTTGCTGCGGCATGTCTCGTTGCTGCAGCAAGCCCTCTTGCCTTTGCACAGGACGTCGCGCCGGAACTGCCGGAATCTGCACTCGCCGAGGAAGCCCTCAAAGACCCCATAGCAACGGAGAGCCCCAACGAATCCGGTGACATTAAGGATGCCGCCGAAGAGTTAAAGAATTACTCCACAGCACCAGCACCTGGTGGTAACAGTCCGGTCGGTGATGAATACTCGGCCTTCTACCACGATGCTGTAGATCTGGAGTCATCCACCCCCGGCCAGCTTTTCCGTTCCGCGCCTGTTCGCAACCCGGCGAATACCCTCGGAATTACAAATATCGGCCCCTACAAGGCCCAGCGCATCCTGTATTCCTCTACCAACCGCACGGGAGAGAAAACGGCAGTCAGCGGCATTGTTATTGAGCCCAAAGCAGCATGGACGAAGCCGGGACCACGCCCGGTTGTAGCATTCGCCCCTGGTACCCAGGGTGTGGCAGACCGCTGTGCGCCGTCGCGCAAGATTGCTGAAGGCGTGGGGGATTATGAGCAGTTCTTCTTCGAGCAATACTTGAAGAAGGGATATGCGGTGGTGGTGACAGACTATGAAGGTCTTGGTACCCCAGGAATGCACACTTACATGGACCGAATCTCCCAGGGGCATGCAGTCTTGGATAGTGCGCGTGCGGCACAGCAGCTGAACGGCTGGGATATTAGTGGTGACAACCCCGTGTTCATTAACGGCTATTCGCAGGGAGGTGGGGCAGCGGCATCAGCAGCGGAACTCTATGATGACTACGCGCCTGAGCTTAACGTCAAGCTAGCAACGATTGGTGCTGCACCCGCGGATCTGACGTTGCTGCCGCCGGCTCTCGACGGCACGCTGTACTTCCTTTTTGAGTCCTATGCGTTGTTGGGCTTGAGTAACTCCTATGGCGAAGACCTGTACGCTCATCTCAATGAGAAGGGGGCTGCAATTCTCAAGCGCGCCACCAACACCTGCACCCTGGGGCTGGCTGGCTTTTCAGGAACCACCATTGAACAGATCAGCAATGAGGGCAAGAGCGTTGACCAATTCATTGCTACTGCGCCCTATGACCGAATTCTGGCGGACCAGCACATTGGTTACGATGCGCCGTCGATTCCGGTGGTGGTTACGCATGGCCGCGGCGATGACGTGATTCCTTTCTCCACCGCTGAGCAGCTGGTTGAGCAGTGGACTTCGCGCGGTGCAAACGTGACCTTTATTCCGAATGATGCCCGCTCCCACGTGGCTGGTACCGTCCCGCATATTACGGAATCCGTCAAGGCTATTGAGGCAGCGCTGTCTTAAAAGGAAGGTGTCTCGGGCACCTCAGTTCACAAGACAAACCCCTCGCCGGAGCTTAGTGATGAACTAGCTCGACGAGGGGTTTAAAAGTAGGAGGGGGGAGGGGCCGAAGGCTACTTCTGAACCTTCTCCGCGGCCTCCTCGAAGTCCAAGTCATCGTTTTCTTCAACGAGCTTGGCCAAGCGGGTAGCCTCCTCGAATTCCTGGATGACCTTCTCATCCGGAGCCTTGGTAGCAAGGGAAACACCGACGGATACGAGCAGAGCGGAGATGAAGCCCGGAACCAACTCGTAAAGGGTATCGCCCAGCGGGCTCATGCCCCAGCCGATGGCCACGACGGCACCGGTGATCATGCCGGCGATGGCGCCGGTGGAGTTGAGGCGCTTCCAGTACAGCGACAGCAGCACCAGCGGGCCGAAGGCGGAGCCGAAGCCGGCCCAGGCGAAGCCGACCAGACCCAGAATCGAATCCGACGGGTTGATTGCCAGCACAGCGGCGACGATGGCGATGGCCACGACGGCAGTACGGGACAGGTTGATCAGGACGTTCTGGCTTGGCTTCTTCTTAGCGAAGATGAGGTAGAGGTCCTCAATGAGGGAGGTGGAGACCACCAGCATCTGGGAGGACATCGTGGACATGATGGCTGCCAGAACGGCGGTCAGAACCAGACCAGCAAAGAGCGGGTGGAACATGACCTGAGCCATGTCCAGGAAGATGGTCTCGTAGTTCTCCTGGTCGGTGATGGAGTGGTTGGTCTCAGTGAAGAAGACCGTGCCGGAGAGCGCGACGAAGATGGCTCCGATCAGGGAGATGCCCATCCAGCTCACACCGTAGAAGCGGCCTGCGCGGGCGTCGGAAGGCTTGCGCAGCGCCATGAAGCGCACGATGATGTGCGGCTGGCCAAAGTAGCCCAGGCCCCAGGCCAGGTTGCCGATGATGACGGCAGCGGATACACCGGAGAACAGGGAGAAGTAATTGGGGTTCTCAATCACGCCACCGGTGGCGTAGGGGTTCTCAGCGGCGAAGCTGAAGATCTCACCCGGGTTATCCAAGGAGAAGAGCACCATGATCGGCACGATGATGAGCGAGGCGAACATCAGCAGGCCTTGAACGGTATCGGTGTAGGACACCGCCAGGAAGCCACCGACGAAGGTGTAGAAGACCGTCACGGCTGCCACGACGAGCATGCCGACCATGTAGTCGCCGCCGAAGCTGGACTCGAAGTAACGGCCGCCGGCCACCATGCCGGAGGAGACGTAGAAGGTGAAGAAGAAGATAATGATGGCCGCCGCGATGATGCGCAGCAGGCGCGACTTATCGTGCAGGCGGTTTTCAAAGAAGGAGGGCACGGTAATGGAGTTGCCGGCAATTTCGGAGTAGGAGCGCAGACGCGGCGCGACCCACTTCCAGTTGGCCCAAGCACCGATGAGGAGGCCGATCGCCATCCACAGCTCGGACATACCGGTCAGGAACAAAGCGCCAGGCAGGCCCATGAGCAGCCAACCCGACATATCGGAAGCGCCGGCGGATAGGGCGGCTACGAACGGGTGGAGGCCGCGGCCGGCGAGAACGTAGTCGTCGTACTCATCCGTCTGCTTGTAGCTCCAGAAGCCGATAGCGGCCATGGCAAGCAGGTAGATGATCATCGCAACGACATACCAAGTGGAGTCTTGCACTGATCTCTCCTTGAGATTGAGATTAAAAAATAGGACCTAACCACGCTAACGAGGCACAAGCTCCTACCCAACTGAAAATTGGCTGGTTGACCAGTATTTGGTTACCTTGGTCACAGCTTATTGTACGGTCTTACTGGTGTTACGTCGTTATGTAACGAGACTATAACGATTGTCTATTTAGGCAGGATTCGGGAACTTTCTGCGACCCCGTCCCCAAAAGGCGTGCTGCTAGACTGGCCCCTATGGCTTCTTACCTGCTGCATGGCCTCTGGCTGCCCGTCTCCGGCCTGAGTCTATGGATCGAACAGGTCGAAGGGCACAAAATCATCATGCCCTCAGCAGTCCCAGGGGGAACCTTCCCGGATGTGGTCGATAGCATCCTGAGCAAGAAGACCTTCCGCAACCGCGCGCGAGTCTCCCTGCGTACGCCGAAGGGCAAAGATGTTTCCCTCATGGTGCCCATGGCTATGTTCGCCCCAGATGAAGCGGTAGAAACATTGGCCAAGCTGGAATACCTCGACACCGATAGCCAAGCGGCCACCCCAGAGCAGCGCGCGACCATCGCGCCGGATCTCCTGTGGCTCATCCGTGCTTATCGTGGCCTCTTCCGGTTTGTTCGCGCTGGCCGGGTGACCATCCGCCTGTCCTATCAAGCCGGTGAGTGGTACCCCATGTGGCAACTGGCCTCCGGTTTGGGCGAGCGCAGCTGGCTGGCGGAGATGCTAGCCTCCGCGCCCGGCATCCTCTCCATTAATAACCGGGCTCTCTCTGATGATTTGGCCGATGAGCTCACGCACTGGATTGCCTATACCCAGCTGCGCCCGCAGATCGACGCCCCGCGCGCAGCACCCTGGCATGACTTCGCCCAGGCGCTGTTGAGAACTTCGCCGGTGAAGAAGGGACGCGCGCAGTTGCTGCGCGGACTCAACGAGTGGAAGGACTCCATTACCTCCGTCGATCTGCAGCTCGTGTTCCTCGTGGAGGAGCCACCAAATGATAATGTCTCCGTTGAGGACGCAGCGTGGCCGATCCGCCTGCTAGTTCGCTCCGGTACCGATTCGCCAATGCCGGTGCGCCAAGACCAGTTGGACCGGGGGAGCGTCGAGAAGCTGCGTGAAGCCCGCCGCCATGCCTTCGATGTGGCTCCGCGGCTGAAGTACAATTCCGCGCCGGCGAGCCGAAATGCGGGCGATTGGGACGTCTACCTGACCACGGAACAGCTCGTGGACTTTGTCACTCACGACGCCGCCGCCCTGCGCAAAGCCGGCTTTACCGTGCTGCTACCCAAGGCCTGGTCCCACATGGAGACCAAGGCCAAGCTGGAAACCACAGAGGTACGTGATCCAGCCGATGCCGCCACCAAGGCGCACATCGGCATGGAGAAGCTGTTCAGCTATGACTGGAAACTTTCGGTGGGGGATACGCAGCTTACCGACGCCGAAATGCACGAGCTCATCTCCTCCAAGTCCGGCCTGATTCGCCTGCGCGGCGAGTGGGTGATGGCGGATACACAGGCTTTGAACAAGATCTCGCAATACATGCGCGAGTTGGCCGATACCGCCCGCCAGCGCGCCCTAAAGGAGCTCGAGCAGCTCGCCGCGACCGCCGAGATGGCCCGCCAGCTGGAACAACCCGGCTGGGAAGAACTTGTGGCCGAGGTGGAACGCCGCCGCAAGGAATTCAACGAGGGTGAACAAGAAGAAGCGGTCACGCTGGCGGACCTGCGCGAGATGGCCTTGAAGTCGATGGCGGAGGACCCCGTTGCCTTCACTGGCTCCGAGTGGCACACCTCGCTGCTTGGCGGGCTGGATAGTACTGCGCCCGACCGCGTGGAGATCCCCGATACGGTCCATGCCGAGCTGCGCGAGTACCAGCGCCGGGGCGTCGACTGGCTGTATTGGATGTCCCGCAACAACATCGGCGCGGTGCTGGCGGATGACATGGGTTTGGGCAAGACGCTGCAGCTGTTGTCCCTGCTGGCGGTAGAGAAGGCTGCCCATGAGACTGAGGGGGAAGCGGAGGCGTGGAAGCCCACCCTAGTGGTTGCCCCGACCTCCGTGGTGGGCAACTGGGCTAGGGAAGCCAAGCGCTTCGTGCCGGACTTTAAGGTCATGGTGCAACATGGCACCGGGCGCCTAAAGGGCGAGGAGCTGGTCACGGCGGCGCAGAACGCCGATATCGTCATCACCTCCTATGGCACGGTCAGCCGTGACTTCCTGACCTTGAGCAAGGTGGAGTGGGACCGCGTGGTCCTCGATGAGGCCCAAGCGATCAAGAACGCCTCCACGCGCTCCTCCAAGGCCGTGCGCGCCATCCCCTCGCGGCACCGCGTGGCGCTGACCGGCACGCCGATTGAGAACCGGCTGTCGGAAATGCGCTCCATCCTGGACTACTGCAACCCCGGGATCCTGGGCTCAGCTTCCTTCTTCCGCAACCACTTTGCCAAGGCCATCGAGCGCGAAGGAAGCGATGTCATGGCGGAGCGCCTGCGCCTGCTCACCGGCCCGTTCATCTTGCGCCGCCTCAAAACGGATCCGAATATCATCGATGACCTGCCGGAGAAGTCCGAGCAGATTATCACCGTGCGCATGACCGATGAGCAGGCAGCCCTCTATAAGGCTCTGGTCAATGACGTGGAGCAGGCCTTGGCAAAGAAGAAGGAGGGGATCTCGCGCCGCGGCCTCATCTTGGCATCGCTGACCCGCATCAAGCAGATTTGCAACCACCCAGCGCACTTCTTGGCCGATGGCAGCGCTGTCACCATCAAGGGCAAGCACCGCTCCGGCAAGGTGGAAGAACTCATGCGGATCATCGACCAAGCCATCGAATCCTCGGAGCGCGTGCTGGTCTTTACCCAGTACAAGGCTTTCGGTGACGTCCTCCAGCCCTACCTGTCTGAGCAGCTGGGCTGCGAGATTCCCTTCCTCCACGGCGGGGTGAGCAAGAACCGGCGCGACCAGATGGTGGAGGAATTCCAGGCCGATGATGGCGCACCCGTCATGCTGCTCTCGCTCAAGGCGGGTGGTACCGGGTTGAACCTCACGGCGGCGTCGATTGTCGTGCACATGGACCGCTGGTGGAATCCGGCGGTGGAAAACCAGGCCACGGACCGCGCCTTCCGCATCGGCCAGCAGCGCAACGTACAGGTCTACAAGATGATTACCGCCGGTACTTTGGAGGAATCCATCCAGGACATCCTCGACGGTAAGACGCAGCTGGCCGGTGCCGTCGTGGGCGAAGGCGAGGGCTGGCTCACCGAACTGAGCCCCGAGCAGCTGGCGGACCTCATGAGCTACAGGGAACAGGAGAAGTAAATGGCACCAAAGAGTCCTGAGGACAACAACGTCATCTACGCCAACTTCGGCACCCGCAAGCGCGTGAGCACTCCGGAGGAGGTCAACCGCGTCGACCGCGTGCGCACCATGCAGCCGGCGGCCACGCGCCTGCTCAACTTTGTCAACCAGCAAACGGATTCCGGCCGAATTCGCCGCGGGCGCCAGTACGCCACGGAGGGCCACGTCGTGGGTCTTGATGTGCGCAATGGTGCGGTGCACGGAAAGGTCGCGGGCTCTCAGAACGAACCTTTCGCGGTGCTTATCCAGGTGCCCTACCGCAATAACGAGGACATCGGGCGGCTGTCGGAGATGTTCGCGCGCACGCCCAACTCCGTGGCGAAGGCCAGGGAGGGCATGCTTGCCGACGCCTCCCTCGACATCCTCATCGCCGAGTACCCCGACGACCTCCGCTTTTCCTGTACCTGCCCCGACCCGGAGTACGTGTGCAAGCACGTCGTGGCGGTGGCAGACCGCCTCGCGGCCCGGATGGATGCCGATCCTTCCGTGATTTTTGCCCTGCGCGGACTCGACTTCGCGCGGCTCGAGCAAGCGGTCATGGAGCAGGCCAAGGCGGCCTCGGAGGACTCGTTTTCCGCTTCTGCGGCCGCTGAAATCTCGGCCGAGGAACGCAATGCTTTGTTCTGGGAGGGGCGCGAGCTGCCGCCGTTGCCGGAGCCCAAGACTGCTCCTGCGGTGGATGATTCCGACCCGGAATTGCTGCGCAAGGCCATGAGATCTGTCAGTCATACGAACATAGATTTGCTTCGGGCGGTCTCCGATGTCGAGGACCTTTACTATCATCTGACGCACTAGACATTGCCACCATCAGGGGAGGGGCTCACACGCCCAGCCCTGGACCACGTTGTAGGGAGTTTGCATGGCCGCGGTCACGTTCATCCACACCTCCGATTTCCAGCTGGGCATGACCCGCTGGTTTTTAAGTCCCGCGGCGCAATCGCGTTTTGATGATGACCGCGAGGCGGCGGTGTTGCGCCTGGGGGAGCTGGCCACCAAGACGGGTGCCGAGTTCATCGTCGTGGCCGGTGACGTGTTTGAACACAACTCCTTGAGCAGGTCCACGCTGCTGCGGGCGAAGGATATGTTCAAGCGCCTGCCGGTTCCGGTCTACCTGTTGCCCGGCAACCATGACCCTCTCGTGGCGGATTCCATCTTCTTCAACTCCTTTGCGGATAACGTGCACGTGATTGCTGATTCGGAGCCGATTGCGGTGCGCCCGGGCGTGGAGATCGTCGGTGCTCCTTACCTGTCCAAGCGGGCCAACTATGACCTCGTGCGCCGCGCGCTGGAGCCGCTGCCGCCTGCCGAGGAGGGTGCGGTTCGCATCGCGGTGGGCCACGGCCAGGTGGAATCCCGCGCGGGCGAAGGCGAGGACTCGGATGCGGATACGATCGACCTCGCCTTCGTGGAGGAGTGTCTGGATAAGGGGGTTATCGATTACTTGGCGCTGGGGGATACGCACTCCACTGAATCCTTGGGCCGCTCCGGCAAAGTGTGGTTCTCGGGCAGCCCAGAGACCACCGCTTTCGACGATAGGGAGCGCGATTCGGGCAACGCCTTGGTGGTGACCGTTGAGGGGGATCGGGTGGACGTCGTCAAGCACCGCGTTGGCCGTTGGGACTTCCGGGCGATTGATGCGGACATCGACTCCATGGAGGATGTCGAGGGCTTCCTGGAACAGCTGGACGCGGTGCCGGAGAAGATTCGCACCGCAGTCAAGTACAGCCTGCGCGGCACCGTGGGTTTGAGCGCGCAGGCCCGTCTGGAGCAAGGCCTGGCGGAGATGGAGGAGGTTTTTGCCTCCCTCAAGCCGCGCGAGAGAACCATGGACCTGCATCTGGCGCCCTCGGAAGAAGAGCTCAGCGAACTGAGCTTGAGTGGTTATGCCGCCAATGCGCTAGCGGAGCTGCTCGAGGACCTAGATAATCCCACTGCCCGCGACGCCGCCAACCTGCTGTTCCGCCTCAGCGCGAAGGGAGCCTAAACCATGATGCAGCTGCATTCTGTTGAACTAAACAACGTCCGGGGCGTGGAGCACCTGGAGGTCAAGGACCTCCCGGAGACCGGGGTGGTGGTCATCGGTGGGCCGAACGAAGCTGGAAAGTCCACGCTGGTGGAGGCCATCGATTTCGTGCTCACGGAAAAGCACACGGCAAATTCCAAGCCGGTGAGGGCGCTGCAGCCTGCCGGCCGCGATGTGGGACCTGAGGTCACGCTGGAGGCAACCGTGGGGCCCTACCGTTTCCGCATTCGCAAGCGGTGGGTGAAAAAGCGCACCTCGGAGCTGCATGTTTTCTCCCCGCGCCCGGGCCAGTGGACCGGTGCTGAGGCCGATGGGGAGTTGGAGCGCATCCTCAGTGAGCACGTGGACCGCGCGCTTCTCGACGTCCTCTTCGTCCGCCAGGACGACCCCCACCAAGGCATCGCCGCGGTGGGCATTCCTTCCCTGACCGCAGCGCTGGAGGAGGAAACCGGGGCGAGTGCCGCGGCGGAAGACTCCGAGCTGCTCACACGCATCGAGGCGGAGTACAAGGAGTACTTCACCGCGAAGACAGACAAGCCGGCAGGAGACTATAAGTCCGCCATCGCCGCGCTAGCGGATGCTGAGGAGAAGCACGCTGCCACCGAGGCCTCGCTGCGGGAGCTCGACGGCGTGGTGGAGCGCTATGAAGCCGCCGAGCTGAAGAAGAAGGATGCTGAATCCGCTCTGCCGGTGGCCGCGGAAGAATGCGAGCGCCGTGACGGTGAGCTGCTCGCTGCTCGGGCCGCCCAGGAGAAGGTCACCGCGCAGGAGGCGGCGGTGGCTCGGGCAGCGGAGGCCGTGACGCGCGCGGAGGAGGAAGCGCAGCGCCGTAAAGCTGTGGTTGCTGAGCATGCCGCAGCTGTCGAGGCTGCTGAGCGTGCCGCCGCCGCGGTTATTCAAGCCCGCGAGCGCGCCGAGGAAGAAGCCGCCGTCCGCACGAAACTAGAGGAAGAGCGTGCCGAGGTCCACAAGCGCTATGAGGCCGTGCGCGAGGAACGCCAGCGCGCCCGCCGCGAGCAGCAGCGCGCTGAACGTGAGGCTCTGGGCACCCGACTCGAAACACTGAACAAGCTGGAAGAGACTTTGGCAGCCCGCCGCCGTGAGCTGGCGGCGACTCCCGACGTACCGAACCTTCAGGCCTTGGAGGACGCGGCTCGCGAGGTCACCGTCCAGGAGCGCCTGCGGGCGGCCGCGGCGTCCAAGCTCTACTTTTCCGGCAAGGGCTCCTTTGTCGTCGATGGCGAGGAACGTGCGCTGGAGAACGGTCAAGAACTGGCAGTCGAACTGCGCGAGGGCACCACGCTGAAGGTCGGTGATATCACCGCCCGCTATGCAGCCGGCGCAGGTGATAGCGGTGAGGAAGGCGTGGAGAAGGCCCGCGTGGAGCTCGCACGCCTGCTGGAGGATGCCGGGTGCGAAGACCTTGAGTCCGCCCGCGCCACCCACGAAAAGCACGCGGAGCTGGCCTCCGCCACGGATACTGCTGCCCGCGAGCTTCATGCTGCGCTGGGCGGGGAGGACCTCGGTGAGCTGCGTGCGCGCTTTGAGGCGGGCGCGGCCGATGCTGAGGACGCCGAGGAGGCCGGCGGGACTACTGAGGACGACGCGAAGCCGCGGGAGCTGACTGTGGTGGAGCGTGAGGAAGAGGAGTTGCGCAGGAAGCTGGATGAGCTTGATCGCGCCCTGGCGCCCTACCGCGAGAACAAGGCGGGCGCGGCACTGGAGGTGGCTATGGTCCGTGCGGAGGAGGCCACCGCGCAGCGCGATGCCAAGGCCGCGGCAGTGGAGTCGGCGCGTGCCCAGTTATCGGATGACGGCGTGACCGCCGCTATCGAAGCAGCACGAACCGCGCACGCTGCTGAGAAGAAAGCGCTGGAGGAGATATCCGCCGTCGATGTCGACACCGCGGAGCAGTTGGCGCGGGGAGCGCATACGCACGTTGATTCCCTGAAGACAGCGGTCAATGCGGCGGTGGGGGATATGCGTGAGTTCCGCGGGCTTATCGATATGCACTCGGGCGCAGCCGAAAATGAGGAGAAAGCCGCTGCCGAACTCGACGTTGCTCGTGAGCGCCACGCTGCCATCGAGCGCCGCGCGGAGGCCGCGCGCTACCTGCGTTCGCTCATGCTGCGCCATCGCGACGCCGCCCGTCAGCGTTATGCCGCGCCTTTCGTCACCGCGCTCAATGGCCTAGCCCGCACCGTGTTCGGCGGTGACGTGGACTTCGAGCTTTCCGAGGAGCTCAAGGTGCAGGCGCGGAGCCGCAACGGCGAAACCGTGGCCTTCGACGCGCTCTCCGGCGGCGCGAAGGAGCAGTTGAGCATCTTGACGCGCTTTGCCATCGCCCAGCTGGTGTCCAGTGAACCGGTGCCCGTCGTGATCGATGACGCGCTGGGCTCCACCGACTCGCAGCGCCTCCAGCTCATGGCTGCGCTGCTTACTAAGGCAGGGAAGACAACACAGGTCATCGTGCTCACCTGTATGCCGCAGCGCTATTCCTGGGTACCGGGGCGCATAGACCTTGACATGGAGAGGCTTAGGAATGCTTAAGAGCCGGAGTGTAGGGTAAGTGCCATGACAGCGGATATTCGATGGCTCACCGGCAGCGAGCAGGAGTTGTGGCGCCAACTCCTGGCCAGCATTCGCAAGATTAATCGCGGCATGGAGGAAACTCTCTTGGCCTGCAGTGATATCTCGGCGGCCGAGTATTCGGTGCTTGTTTCGCTTTCGGAGGCACCCGAGCACACCCTGCGCCTGCGCGAGCTGTGCACAGAATTGGAGTGGGACCGCTCGCGCGCTTCCCACCAGATCACCCGCATGGAAAAGCGTGGGCTCGTACGCAAAGAAAAGTGCGCGGGCGATGCCCGCGGCGTGGAGGTCGTCATGACGCGGGCCGGCCGAGAGCGACTTGAGGCGGCGGTACCGGAGCATGTTGAGTCCGTGCGCCGCATGGTCTTTGACCATCTGGATCCCGCCGATGTTCCGGCGCTTCTGCGCTTTTGTGAAGGCGTGCTCTCGGAGAAAAACCTTCCGGGCTATGACGGCTTCGTGCCGGACGAGCGTCTGGGCACTCGTGACCACTAGCTGCGCCCACCGGGGTAGAGTAGGCCCCGTCCGTTTACGCACCAGGAGGTGACCTGTCCACATCATGATGGGACAAGAATTGTTCGAGCACCCAGAGCGCCAATACACCACGTACGGCATCACGCCGCTGAAGGAACTCAGCGCTCAGGTAGGCCCCGCCGAGGACCTGGAAGAGCTCAGCGAGGAGCAAACCGCCGCACTCGAGAACGCCCTCGAACAGCACCCGGACGAGGCCCTGACCTACGATGATGCCTCCCAGTTGTGGATTATCGGCACGGAGGATGACATCGAGCGCATGTTTCAGGATCGTGAGGACTTCGTCGAAGCGCTCAACAACAATGAAGACCCTGGGGTCTAGCCCACAGTCGGTGTCATACTAAAGGCGGATAGCGGCCGAAATATCTGCGTTTAACTACGGTCAGCTCTGCATAAACTGCTAAGATACTCTGTGTTAATGGGCGAGCATCCCACACGCCACCACGAGACGGTTTCCGCGAAAACTTCTCAGGCACAGGGAGCTAAGTGAAAGGACTAAACATGATCGTCGAGCGCGATTTGGCTCAGGAGCAGCGCGAAGCAGCTGCCCGTGACAAGGCTGATGGCTGGGTTTCCGTCTTCGTTGAGTGGATTCCCTCCATGCTTCTTTCCGTGGTGATGCTGGGCGCTTTGATGCTCGGCATGTACTACGTCGAGCACGGCACTCTGGACATCACCCAGCCGATCGTCAACCAGTACATCACCCAGTAACTGGTTCGCTCCTCACGCTGCCGCCCAGCGGGGAGTAGCTTGACTTAAAGCCCCAGCAGTGTTTCCTGCTGGGGCTTCATTCTTCTCACCTGCCGCAACACTCAACCTGTTCCTTTGAGCCCAAAGTCATTGCGGTTTGGGAAGGATTTCACTCATGCGCAGAACCATGCCCGGGCCGCGCAACTGCCCTAGTTGCCAAAACCATCGCTCTCTCGCAAGATCTGGCCAGATCTTTGGCAACTGGAGCAGTGTTGAGCCTGAGAGTTAGTTGCCGAGTCATCGCTTCTTCGCCCTTCGCGCTCACCGAGAGCCCTTATCAGCCGCCGCCCGCAGCTTCGGTGAGCGCGAAGGGCGAAGCTGTCTGATAGCCTGAACTCGATGGACTCTCGCATCTACGTTCGCTATCTCAACGGCCCGCTCCTGTGGTCCGGAATCGTCGTTGGCCTTGCCGTCGTGGCCGCGGTGGTACCCACGATGATCGATTCCACGTGGGCAGCCATCCTCTTCGGCACCCTGGTCATCGCTGCAACTGTGGCCTGCATCATGATGCGAGTGAAGATCGTCGTGAGTGACGACGAGGTTGCGGTTTCCATCCTGGGTATCTTCACGAAGAGAATTCCACTCAGCGATATCACTGGTGCCCGCGTCGGGCCTGAGACTGGGATCAAGGAAGGCGCGGGCCCGCGTGTTGTCGACGGCGCTCCGGCCTACATCGTCTCTGGGCCGACCGTGCGCATCGAGCAGGGCAGTAGCTCTCTCATCGCTTCGGCGAAGAATCCGGAAGAAGTGGTTGCGGATATTAAGGCGCGCTTGCGTTAGTTCCATATCCCCAGACCTCGAACCCGAAACCTCCAAGTGAGTGGCTTGGTGCCGTCAAGCGCTGGGCGACGCCCACCTGCAGGTTGCGGGTTTCAGGTCTGGGGGAATGCAGAATGGCAGAGTGCGAAAGGCTTTCCGCACTCGCGGCATCATTAAAATTGCGGGCCGCGGTGCGGCCTGATGGGAGAGAGGTTTGGGCATGAAAAAGTGCCCCTGACAGGGATCGAACCTGCGACCTTCGGTACCGGAAACCGATGCTCTAATCCGCTGAGCTACAAGGGCATTGCTGGCGAAATGCCAACGATGCGATTCTAGCCTATAAAGACTGAAGCGCAGTAATTGGCCTCACGCCGATGGGGGTGTGGCGGGAGGAAGGGGCGGCTAGGTAAGTCGCCCCTTCATTGTTTCGCAGCCTGTGTTACTGGGCGGGCTGCTCCTGCGCCTGGGGCTGGTCAAAGAAGCCCGGCGCATCCGCGGTGTGGACCTCACCGGTGCGCAGGTAATCAACCACGATCTGGTCGACGGCCTTGTTGCCCATCGCGAAGTGGCCGTGACCCGGGCCGTGGACGGTCACCACGCGGGACTGCATCGGATCCGAGAGACCGCGGTAGAAAGCGTACGGGGTCTGCGGGTCACCGGTGGCCTGCAGCTGCAGCGGCTTGGTCTGCAGGTTCTGGCCGGAGACGGCAATCGGGGTGTTGACCGGTGCGCGGCCACCGCAACCCGCGCCGGAGGCGTACATCGAGTTGAACAGAGTGAAGGGGTCAATCGTGACGAAGTTCGACCAGAGGAACGCCGGAATGAGGGTGGGATCCGTCGGCGCGGTGTTCTCATTGCACATGATGATGTTTTGCATGCTCACGGCATTGAGAACGTCCTGCTGAGCCTGCTGCGGATCCTGCTGGGCCTGCTGCTGTGCAGCCTGCTCCTCAAAGTTGATTGGCTCGATGCCGCCAATGTGCTTAGCCAGCGTGTCCCAGGACTCTGGGCGGGGGAGAAGCTCACGGGTCGCGGACAGCGTCGGCGAGGAAGCTTGGACAGCCTGCGGGTTGCGTACCTTGCCGGCGAGGTGCTCCGCCTGCACACGCAGCTCACCGGTAGCAGTCATAATGTTGGCACCTGGCTGGCCGGCGAACTCCAGTCCTGGGGGCAGGTCACCAATCTGGGCGTTAGGTGGAAGCACGGTGGGGCGCACGCCTGCCTCGGCGGCAACAATCTGGGACCAGCGCTCGTAGGCCTTCAGCGGGGTCTTTCCGGCGTGGTAGGTGGCGTCATTCTTGGCCACGTACGCAAAGAAGTCATGCAGCGCATTCTCGTAGCCTGCCTGCTGGGAAGCGAAGATCTGGTTCCACGCCATCTTCGGATTCATACCGGAATCCAGCACGACCTTGTCGGTGTGCTGTGGGTAGAGCGTGGCGTAGGTGGAGCCCAGGAAGGTGCCGTAGGAGAGACCGGCGATGTTGATTTTCTCCTCGCCGAGTGCCTGGCGGACAACCTCCCAGTCCTTTGCGGTGTTTTCCGTCGTCAGGGAGTCCGTGTAGCCGGGGGTGTTCTTCTCGCAGTCATTGCGGGTAATCGCGCCGATCTGCGTGATCTCCGCAAGGGGATTGGCGCCCAGCTCACTGGCCGTGCAGTTCACCTCTCCCGACTCGCGCAGGCCACGCGGCTGCACACCGATGATGTCGTAGCTCTGTTTGACTTCCTCCGGCCACGCGGCGAAGCTCACCCAGCCATACGCGTCGCCGCCCGGGCCACCCGGGTTGGTAAACAGGGTGCCCTGACGGTTTCCGGTGGCCTTGAGGCGGATGAGGCCGACGTCGATGGTGCCTTTCTCCGGGGCATCGTGATAGGTCGGAACGGTCACGTGACCGCACTCAGCGCGCTCTTCGGTGACCCCTTCCGGGCACGGGCCCCAGTTGATGGTGGGTTGATCGGCGTGAGCAACAGCGGGCGCGGCAACCAGGCCGGCAGCAACAGCTACGGGCCCCAGCACCGAGCCTAAAACGCGAGAAAGACGCATAGAATAAGGCTCCTAAAATCGTTAATAAGTACGTGCCTTATCCTATGCGCCGGGGGTGATGTGAGCCGAGTGTTCGGAAGGGGCGGGTGCCCCCGAACGTCACACTACTTAACAATCACCACAATAAGATCGCGCGGGCCGTGGACACCCTCCACGCGGGAGAGCTCGATATCCGAGGTAGCGGAAGGGCCAGAGATCCACGTTGCCGGGCGCTCCGGGTTCATACGGGAAACCATCTCCGGGACACCGTAGACGATCTGGTCCTTGCGCACGATACACACGTGACGGTCCGGCACCAGGGTCAGCGCGCGACGGCCACAGGTCTCATTGGACTCAAGCACAATGGTGCCGGTCTGCGCGGAGGTGACGTGGGATTCGGTCACCACGGCATCGACAGCGTCGAGCTCGCGCGGGTCCTTGGCGTTGTCGTCTGGGGTGGTGGTGCCTTCGAAGCCGTCGAGAAGCCCAGCGTCCATGGCGGGTGCGTAGACGACGTTCGAGCAACCGCGCTCTTTAAGGATGTCCACGAGGGTGGAGTTCAACCCAGACTCATCGGTGACGTGCACATCAGCCTTGTAGTCTTCGAGGCGGTCCACCAGCATCTCACGCAGCTCATCCTCGTTGAGCGTGCCTTCCTTCTGGTACTCGCGCGGAATGTCTACGTGGTCCGGCAGGCCGGCCTGCTTCTGGGCGGCGGAAATGCGGTTGAGGATTTCCTCTTTGGCGGTGGTCACTTGATGCCCTCCTTCTTGGCTTGGGCGAGGAGTTCTTGAGCTTCGTCAGTGTCGAACCATTGGCGGAAGGACTTCTTCGGCGGAACGGCGGTGTCGCGTACGTCGGACCACCCAGACATGAACAGCGGCAGCTTGTCGATGACTCCGTTGAAACCGCCGAGGACACGGCCGAGCGCCACCATGTGGGTGATCTGGTTCCAGATCTTCGGGTTCTTCCACACCAGCTCAACTACCTGGAAGAGTTTCTCTTCGACCGGCGGGGTGGCGTGGGTGACCTTCTGGTAGCGGTTTTCCAGAATGACCTGGGAGAGCGGGATGCGCACCGGGCATACCTCGTCGCAACGGCCGCACAGGGAGCAGGCATAGGGCAAGCTTGCCGACGGATCGTTGTGGTCCTTCATGCCAGTCAGCTGCGGCGTCAGGGAGATACCAATCGGGCCCGGGTAAACGGAGCCATAGGCGTGGCCGCCGGCGCGCTCGTAGACCGGGCAGACGTTCAGGCAAGCAGAGCAACGGATGCATTTGAGCGCCTCGTGGCCGACGGGGGAAGACAGAGCAGCGGTGCGGCCGTTATCCAGCAGCACGATGTGGAAGTTCTGCGGGCCGTCGCCCTCGGTAACACCCGACCACATGGAGGTGTACGGGTTCATGCGCTCCGCGGTGGAGGAGCGCGGCAGCAGCTGCAGGAAGACCTCGAGATCCTGGAAGGTCGGGACCAGCTTCTCAATACCCATCACGGTAATGAGGGTCTCCGGCAGGGTCAGGCACATGCGGCCATTGCCCTCGGACTCCACGATGTTGATGGTGCCGGTTTCTGCCACACCGAAGTTAGCGCCGGAGATGGCGACCTTGGCCTTCATGAACTGCTCGCGCAGGAACTGACGGGATGCCTCAGCCAGTTCCGCCGGCTCGGCCTTGAGGGAGTCATCGGTATTCGGCATCTTGTTGACAAAGATGTCACGAATCTCCGCGCGGTTGCGGTGGATGGCCGGGACCAGAATGTGGGAGGGCTTGTCGTCGCCGAGCTGGACGATGAGCTCCGCCAAGTCAGTTTCCTGGGCGTGGATGCCGGCCTCTTCCAGGTGCTCGTTGAGAGCGATTTCCTGGGTGGCCATGGACTTGATCTTGACCACCTCGGTCTCACCGGTCTCGCGGATAAGGCCCTCGATGATCTCGTTGGCTTCCTTGGCGTCGCGTGCCCAGTGGACGATGCCGCCGCGCTTGGTCACCTGCTCTTCGAACTGAACCAACAGTTCGCCCATGCGCACGGCGACGTCATCTTTGAGTGCGGAGCCGGCGTCGCGAAGCTGCTCCCAGTCCGGGGTTTCATCCACGGCGTGCTGGCGCTTGTCACGAATGGTGGTGGTGGCGTGGTGCAGATTGCGGCGCTGGGTGGCGTTGTTGAGGCCCACGTGAGCTAGCGGCACGAAGGCCTTCGAGCCGCGCAGGTTGCCGTAGCCTTCAGGAGCGCGCGGAGGAGTGGTGTCGAGGAAGGAAGTCATTAGAGCATCTTCTCCTTGGAGTAGGCCGCAGAGGTAGGAGTCCACGGGTGTTCCTTGGTGGAGGCGAGGATTTCCGCCAAGTGGATAGCACGCACGCCGGAGCGCTGGCGAGCCAGAGCACCGCCGATGTTCATCAGGCAGGAGGAGTCACCGCCGGTGACGTACTCGGCCTCAGTTTCGCGGATGTGGCGGGTCTTATCACCGACCATTGCCGCGGAAACCTCGGCGTTCTTGAGCGCGAAGGTGCCGCCGAAACCACAGCATTCTTCTGCATTTGGCAGCGGGGCGAGGTCGATTCCCTCGACCTCCTTCAGCAGCTGGTAGGGGCGGTCACCCAACTTGAGGAAGCGCAAGCCGTGGCAGGAGGGGTGGTAGGTCACGCGGTGCGGGAAGAAAGCGCCGACGTTGGTGACCCCGGCGACGTCGACAAGAAACTCCGGCAGATCCAGGGTTTTGCCGGCGGCCTTCTTAGCGCCGTCCACATCGGCGGAAGTGCCGAAACGATCAGCGATCATCTCGTGCTGCTCACGCACGGCACCCACGCAGGAGCCGGAGGCGGAGACGACGTAGTCGATGGAGGGGTCCGCGAAGGCGTCCGCATAGGTGCGGATCATGCCCAAGGTCTGCTCCTGGTAGCCGGTGTTGATGTGCATCTGGCCGCAGCAGGTCTGCTCCTCTGGGAAGACGACGTCATAGCCCAGGCGGGAGAGGATGAGGGCTGTGGCCTTGTGGGCATCGGGGAAGAGTGAATCACCGATGCAGGTGGAAAACAATGCTATTCGCATTCGTGAGCGCTCCTTAATCTGCCTCCATGTGGCTTGTCCCGTGCTGGGCACAGCGGAGTTGCACTCGGATGCGCGCTACCAGGACAGCCGCACTGGGCATTTTTCGAGTTTGTATCTTTGAGCCTACCGCCCAAAACTCACATTATCGAGACGGGATTATCCCTCCTACCTGGCTTTTTATCGCAACACTAATGTTGTGAAATTGCTAACGTGCGGTGATGCTCGCAGCGGTCGCGGCCGATATGAGACAACCCCCAGACTGGGCGATGAAGACGCCCGAATCTGGGGGTAGTTAGTGGTGTAGAACTTTATGGCTAAACCCTTTTAGGGGACCAAGAAGCCCAGCACGTTGGTCATGAGGAAGACGATGACGCACACGACGGCGAGGAAGGCGACGGAGTAGCCCACGACCGCCTTGAAGATGCGGGATTCCTCGCCCTCCATCTGCACGGCGGTGGCGGCGATGGCCAGTGACTGCGGGGAGATCATCTTGCCCACAACGCCACCGGAGGTATTGGCGGCCAGCATGAGGTCCGGATTGACGCCGATGCGCTCGGCGGCGGTGACCTGCAGGTTGGCAAAGAGTGCGTTGGCGGAGGTATCCGAGCCGGTGACGGCGGTGCCGATCCAGCCCAGGACGGGGGAGAAGAGCGCGAAGATGCCGCCGACAGAAGCCACGAACTGGCCGATGGAGATGGTTTGGCCGGAGTAGTTCATGGTGTAGGCCAGTGCGAGGACCAGGATGATGGTCAGCGCGGAGAACTTCATGCGGGAGACAACCTCGCCGAACTTGGTCAGCGGCGCGGAGGCGTCCAGCTTGTAGCGGCCGTTCTCGTTGAAGGTCATGTAGATAAGGGCCACGATGATGCCGGAAATCAGCAGTAGGGTTCCCGGGTTGCCCAGCACGTTGAACGTGAAGGCGGTGTCCATGGCGTGGCCTTCGGCGTCGAAGACGGTGCCGTCGAGAAGCGGCCAGGCAACGTTGACCTGGAGGAAGCCGAAGATGGCCGGCCATGCGGTGGCGATGGCGAAGACAGCGGTGACTACGGCATAGGGCAGCAGGGCCATCCAAATGCGGCTGCCGTTGAGATCCGTGACCTCCTCCTGGGCGGGCAGCTCCATGCGCTCGCGCAGGCTGTCGACACCCTTGGGCTTCCACACACGCAGGAAGATGAAGCCCGCGCCGAGGGAGACGATGCAGGCCACGACGTTGGTGAGCTGGTAGGCGAAGAAGGTAGCCGCGGCCCACTGGGCAATGGCGAAGGAGATGCCGATGACGGCCGCGGCGGGGCCGGCCTCCTTAACACCGCGCATGCCGTCAAGGATAAAGAGGATGAAGAAAGGCACGACGGCGGCAATGAGCAGGACCTGGAGGGAAATCAACGCGGCGATGTCAGCGGTCTGCTCGGCGGTGCGCCCGCCGACCGAGCCCGCGGTGGTGACTGGGATGCCCACCGCGCCGAAGGCCACGGGCGCGGTGTTGGCAATGAGCACCGTGGTGGCCGCCTTGAGCGGCTTAACACCCAAGGCCAGGATCATGGTCGCCGTAATCGCGACGGGAGCGCCGAAGCCGGCGAGGGCCTCCAGCAGGCCACCGAAGCAGAAGGCGATGAGGATGGCCTGGATGCGGATATCGCCATCGCCCAGCAAGTCAAAGGTCTTGCGCAGGTCATTGAATCGTCCGGAAGCCACGGTCACTTCGTAGAACCAGATGGCGGTGATGATCACCCAGACGATGGGGAAGAGGCCAAAGAGTCCGCCGCGCACCGCGGAGGACAGGGCCATGCCGGTGGGCATGTCCATGCCAAAGACTGCGATGAGGAGTGCCACGAGAAGCGCTACCGCACCCGAGGTATGGGCGCGGGCCTTGAGGCCCAAGAGCATGATGAAGAACGCGATGAGCGGCAGCGTGGACACCAGCGCGGTAAGCCCCACGTTGCCAGCAATGGCGTCGGTGGTGATGTTGAAGGTTGACATAAATCTCAATTCCAGTTGGCTCCCGCTGGCGTCCTCGTGGAGATCCCCAGGATGCGGCACCGCATGTTTCGGCCGAGCGAGAGGGCGAAAGATTGAATCGATTCAGATAACGCCTTTTAGGGTAGAACTTGGCGCTTCGCTGTGCTGCATTGTTCACCCGATGGGGGTGAGTGACCTTGCTAACGTCTGAGACCTGGTAGCGCCTCCAAGCGGCGGAGACGATAGACTTTGGCCCTATGAATCCTGAAGATCTTTCCGTCCTGATCAAGAACACTGCCGCCGCCGTGCTCACCGAGCATGAGCTGGACTCCTCCGTCCTGCCGGAGACCGTGAGCGTGGAGCGCCCGCGCAACCCGGAGCACGGCGATTACGCCACCAACCTGGCACTCCAGGTGGCCAAGAAGGCCGGCACCCAGCCCCGCGAGCTGGCGCAGTGGCTGGCGGATGCCCTCGCCGGCAATGACGCCATCGATGAAGCATCCATCGCGGGCCCGGGATTCCTCAACATTCGCCTCGCTGCTGCTGCCCAGGGCGCCATCGTGGCCCAAGTCCTTAGCGCCGGTGCGGACTTTGGTAGCAACTCCACCTACCAGGGCAAGAAGATCAACCTGGAGTTCGTCTCCGCGAACCCGACTGGCCCGATCCACCTGGGCGGTACCCGCTGGGCCGCTGTGGGCGACTCGCTGGGCCGCGTGCTCGAAGCCTCTGGTGCGGAGGTGACCCGCGAGTACTACTTCAACGATCACGGCGGACAGATCGACCGCTTTGCGCGTTCGCTGGTGGCCGCAGCTAAGGGCGAGCCCACCCCGGAGGACGGCTACGGCGGCGATTACATCAAGGAGATCGCACAGGGAGTCCTCGCGCAGAACCCGGACGCCCTCGAGGGCAGCGATGCCGAGGTGCAGGAAGCCTTCCGCTCGGCGGGCGTGGAGATGATGTTCGCCCAGATTAAGGAGTCCCTCCACGAGTTCGGTGTGGACTTCGACGTCTACTTCCACGAAAACTCCCTCTTCGAGTCTGGCGCCGTGGAGAAGGCCATCCAGAAGCTCAAGGACAACGGCAAGCTCTACGAAGCTGAGGGTGCATGGTGGCTGAAGTCCACCGAATACGGTGATGACAAGGACCGCGTGGTCATCAAGTCCGATGGCAACGCGGCCTACATCGCCGGCGATATCGCCTACGTGGCCGATAAGTTCGACCGTGGGCACGACCTAGCCATCTACATGCTGGGCGCGGATCACCACGGCTACATCGCCCGCCTGCGAGCCTCGGCCCAGGCTTTGGGTTATGACCCGGAGGCCGTCGAGGTCCTCATCGGCCAGATGGTCAACCTGGTCCGCGATGGCCAGGCGGTCAAGATGTCCAAGCGTGCCGGCACCGTCATCACCCTTGATGACCTTGTCGAGGCTATCGGCGTCGACGGCGCGCGTTACTCCCTGGTGCGCTCCTCCGTGGATTCCAGCCTGGACATCGACTTGGGCCTGTGGGCTTCCCAGTCGGCGGATAACCCGGTCTACTACGTGCAGTATGGCCACGCCCGTATTTGCTCCATCCTGCGCAAGGCAGCAGAGCTGGGCTTCGACACCGCCGCGCTTGCCGACGGCCCCCTCGACCTCCTCACCCACGAGAAGGAAGGCGACCTCATCCGCACCCTAGGCGAGTTCCCCGAGGTTGTGGCCACCGCCGCTACGCTGCGTGAACCGCACCGCATCGCGCGTTACGCCGAGGAGCTTGCCGCCGTGTTCCACCGCTTCTATGACCAGTGCCAAGTGCTGCCGAAGGCTGGTGAAGAGACCGAGCCGATTCACTCCGCACGCCTCGCCCTGGCCAGCGCCACCCGCCAGGTCATGGCCAATGCCTTGACCATGGTCGGGGTTAGCGCACCGGAGAAGATGTAAGAAAAGGTATCGATGACTGATTTCAATTCTCTTCCGGCCCACGTGTGGCCGCGCAACGCAGCGCGTGACTCCGATGGCGTGGTCTCGATTGGTGGCGTTTCCCTGACCGAGCTGGCCGAAGAATACGGCACCCCGCTCTTTGTTTTCGATGAACAGGACTTCCGCTCGCGCTGCCGGGACATGGCCCAGGCCTTCGGCGGCCCTGACCACGTGCACTACGCCTCCAAGGCTTTCATCACCAAGCGCATCGTGCGCTGGGTAGACGAGGAGGGCCTGTGCCTCGACGTCGCCTCCCTCAATGAGGCCAAGCTAGCGCTCGCCGCGGACTTCCCGCCCGAGCGCATGACCGCGCATGGCAATAACAAGGAAGACGAGTACCTCGAGCTGTGCGTTAACGAGCGGATTGGCCATGTGGTGCTGGATAACGCGGAGGAGCTCTCGCGCCTCAACAGCATTGCTGCGGCCGCCGGCCGCGTGCAGCCGGTGATGATTCGCGTGAAGCCTGGCGTGGATGCCCACACGCACGAATTCATCGCCACGGCTCACGAGGACCAAAAGTTCGGCATCTCCCTGTCCACCGGCGCTGCCTTCGAGGTGGCTCGCACGGTGCTGGAATCCGCGAACCTTAAGCTCGTGGGATTGCACTGCCACGTGGGCTCCTCGGTGTTTAATGCCGATGGTTTCAAGCTGGCAGCCGAGCGCGTGCTGAGCCTGTACAAGCGCATTCACTCCGAGCTCGGCGTTGCCCTCGAGGAGTTGGACTTGGGCGGCGGCTTCGGCATTCCCTACATGGAATACGAGGAAGCCCTCGACGTCGCCACGCTGGCCAAGGACCTGCTCGACGCCGTGGAGCGCACCGCTACTGAGCTCGGCATCAAGCCGCCTTTCGTGTTGGTGGAGCCCGGCCGCTCGCTGGTGGGGGCCTCCGCGGTCACCGTCTACCGCGTGGGCACGGTCAAGGATGTGGAGACCGGCAAGGCGGATCTGCCGATGCGCCGCTACCTCTCCGTGGACGGTGGCATGTCCGATAACATCCGGCCGGCGCTCTATGGCTCGGAGTACGACGTGCGCGTGGTCAACCGCCGCACCCAGGGCGAGCCCGTAGATTCGCGCATCGTGGGCTTCCACTGCGAGTCCGGCGACATTCTGGTCAACGAGCGCCGTTTCCCCTCGGATATCACTACCGGGGATCTCCTCGCTTTCGCCACCACCGGTGCCTATCAGTACATGATGGCCTCGCGCTATAACGGTGCTTTGCGCCCGGCGGTCGTCTCCGTGCGTGACGGCAAAGCCTCGCTCATGCTGCGCCGGGAAACGGTGGAGGACTTGTTGGCGTTGGACGTCGACTAGCGCGGCGTTGCCACAGCTCACCGCATTTTATTCACAAAGATATGGCCGGTCGCGCGTTGTGCCGGCCACTTCGCGTAGAAATAGACAGCTCGTTCTGTATAGTGATGGGCTAGCACGTAACAATCATTCGCAATTTCAACAAGGGGACACCATGACGATGACGAACCGTAGCAAGAAACCCGAAGGCGAACCCGTAGGAATCGCGCTGCTTGGATTTGGCACCGTGGGCGCCGAGGTTTTCCGCCTCGTGCAGGAAAACGCTAACGCTTTTGCGCACCGCATTGGCGGCCCCGTGGAGATCCGCGGCGTCGCCGTGCACAACAAGAACAAGCTGCGCCCGGGCGTGCCGGCGGAGCTACTGACCGACGACGCCAAGGCACTTGTCCTGCGCGATGATATCGACCTCGTCGTCGAGGTCATCGGCGGCATTGATTTCCCGCGCGAGCTCGTCCTCGCGGCCCTCAACGCCGGCAAGTCCGTGGTTACCGCCAACAAGGCTCTCGTGGCCGCGCATGCGGATGAGCTCGCTGAGGCCGCCGACCGCGCTGACGTCGACCTTTATTTCGAGGCCGCCGTGGCCGCTGCCATCCCGGTGGTCGGCATGCTGCGCCGTTCCCTGGCCGGCGACAAGATCCAGCGCATCTCCGGAATCGTCAACGGCACCACGAACTTCATCCTGGACGCCATGGAGTCCACTGGTGCCTCCTATGAGGACGCACTGGCTGAGGCCACCCGCCTGGGCTACGCCGAGGCCGATCCCACCGCTGACGTGGAGGGCCACGACGCTGCCTCCAAGGCCGCCATCCTGGCTTCCCTGGGCTTCTACACCCGCCTGACCTTCGACGATGTCTACTGCGAGGGTATTTCCAAGATCACCGCGGATGACATCAAGGCTGCCAACCAGGCTGGCTACTCCATCAAGCTGCTCGCCATCTGCGAGCGCCTCGTCGATGAGGAGACCGGTGCGGAATCCGTTAATGCCCGCGTGCACCCGACGCTGGTTCCGAAGGAGCACCCGCTGGCTTCGGTCAGCCAGTCCTACAACGCCATCTTCGTTGAAGCGGAGGCCGCTGGCTCTCTGATGTTCTACGGCAATGGTGCCGGCGGTAACCCCACGGCATCCGCTGTGCTGGGTGATGTCATCGGTGCGGCACGCAACATTGTCCACGGCGGCCGTGCGCCGGGGGAGAACACCTACGCCAACCTACCTATTGCGGAGTTCGGAGAAGTGGAAACTCGTTATCACGTCGACATGGAAGTTGAAGACCGCACCGGCGTGCTCTCCGCCATTTCCGGTGTCTTTGCCCGCCATGGGGTCTCCCTGCGCACCGTGCGCCAGGAAGACGGCGATGCCACCGCTCGCCTCATCGTGGTCACCCACGCGGCGAAGGAAGCGGTGCTTGAGGATATCGTCGCTGCCCTCGGCGAGCTCGATGAGGTCAAGGCTGTCCACTCCGTCATCCGCCTCGGCGTCTAAGGGTTTTAGGTACAACAATGAGTATCGATATCGAAGTAGGCACCAAGGTCACGGTTCAGGTCCCGGCCTCCTCGGCCAACCTGGGCCCGGGCTACGACACCCTCGGCATCGCGCTGAGCCTTTACGACACCGTGGAGGTCGAGGTCACCCGCTCCGGCTTGGAGGTAGAAATCTTCGGCGAGGGCGCCGAAGAGCTGCCGCGCGACGGCTCCCACCTTGTGGTCAAGGCCATCCGCTCCGCACTCAAGGCCGCCGATGTCGAAGTCACCGGCCTGCGCGTGGTGTGCACGAATAACATCCCGCAGTCCCGCGGCTTGGGCTCCTCAGCGTCTGCCGCGGTGGCCGGCGTGGCCGCGGGCAACGGCCTGGCTGGGTTCCCGCTCTCCGAGGAGCAGGTTGTGCAGTTGTCTTCGGCCTTCGAAGGCCACCCGGATAACGCCGCGGCCTCCGTGCTGGGCAATGCGGTGGTCTCCTGGACCACCGTGCCTGTCGACGGCCGCTCGCTTCCGGAGTACCGCGCCGCCACCTTAGAGGTTCACCCAAGCATCAAGGCCACGGCCTTGGTCCCGGACTTCCATGCCTCGACGCAGGCAGTGCGCCGCGTGCTGCCCTCGCACGTCACGCATGCCGACGCCGCCTTCAACGTCTCCCGCACCGCGGTGAACGTGGCGGCGCTGACCGCTTACCCGGACCTGCTGTGGGAGGGCACCCGCGACCGCCTGCACCAGCCTTATCGCGCTGATGTCCTGCCGGTGACCGCGGAGTGGGTCAACCGCCTGCG
The DNA here is from genome assembly GCF_001808895.1 of Corynebacterium sp. HMSC070E08. Lineage (NCBI taxonomy): Bacteria > Bacillati > Actinomycetota > Actinomycetes > Mycobacteriales > Corynebacteriaceae > Corynebacterium > Corynebacterium sp. HMSC070E08. The sequence continues at coordinate 30,593 of NZ_KV794796.1, read as the reverse complement.
CAATCGCGGCTATGCCGCCTACCTGTCGGGCGCTGGCCCCACCGTCATGGTCCTGCACACCGAGCCCATAGAGGAAGCGATCCTCGACGATGCCCGCGAGCAGAACCTGCGCGTACTGGAGCTGGAGGTCGCCGGGCCGGTCTCCGTCGAGCGTGGTTAGGCTAGCTAGCTGGGCTTTTCCACGCTGATCCGGCACACACCGTTGCCGGACTTGGGGATAAGTTTCAGGCTCAGCCGCCCGCCGGAATCGGCCGCCGCCTGCTCCAAGTAGCCATCGTGGATGGCGCAGACGAAGGGGGAGGGCTCTACTCCGGCGGTCACAAACGGGCAGGCGTGCAGCTCCACATCGGTGCGGCCCTCCTGGTCGAATTGCTCGGCTGAGGTTACTGGGTCAAAGCCCATTTCGCGCATCATCCGATGAAGCGAACCGAGCGCCTCAGCACCATGGCTGCTGGCAGCGGTCTTCGCCCACTCGCGGCCAAGCTCCCGCGCCTGCTCTGAGGCATAATCATTGAGCTGCTCCTTAGCCGCCAGGGCTTTAATCAACACACTGATCAGCGTGACGTACTCCTCCGCGACCGAACGGTTGTCCGGCACCCGCACTTGGAAGATCAGGGAGGGGCGCCCGCGCCCCTGCGCTGGGGCGGTGACTACTCGCACCGCGCCAGCGTTGACGAGTTCATCCAGATGCCCGCGCGCGGTGTTAACGTGCATGCCCATTTTCTTAGCAACTTCTGCGGCCCGTGCTCCTTGCGGGAACTTCTGCAAAACCGAGAGGACTTCGCGCTGCTTGGGGGAGAGCTTCATCGTGTCGGGAAAGAGCTCGGTCGATGAGCGAGGACTTTGTGTAGAAAATGTGGACATGGACTGTAGCTCCTTGATTAACGCTACGAGGATCCTACATCCAGACCGCTGTTTTTCTACTATTGCGGTCAGTACATATACCGAGATCTCCCTCACGACATGGGTAAATACACTGGATTAAGTACGGGTGTAGACCGTGAGGGCGCTGGCGTCGAGGGCCACGGGCACCACCTGGCCGGGAGCGTTTCTACGCGCTGGCTGGCCCACCGTGACCCGTTGGCCGTCAATATCAACGAGGGTAGTGCTTCCCAAATCAGCCACAATGGTGGCACTCAAACTGGTGGCGCCCTGCGCGCCAATGGGGTCGAAGCACAGCGCGGTTTGAGGGAAGGCCGCCCAGTGTTCGCCGTTGCGGTCTGGAGCAAACGTGTCTCCTCTGAAGGAACCGCGCAGTACATTAACGCCCGCTAGTTCTGCCATGAAGCGGGTGGTAGGTTGCTCCAGTAGTCGGTCTGCAGGGCCCTGGGAGACAATGTCGCCAGCTTCCATTACAGCGATATCGTCTGCCAGAGTTTCGAGGTCCACACGGCTGTGGGTGACAATGACCGTGGTGCGATCAGCGGCTGAGATACGCAGAAGGTGGCGCCACCGGGCGGCGGATTCGACGTCCATAGCGGCAAAGGGCTCGTCCACAATCAATACCTCTGGACGAGCGGCAAGCGCGCGCAGGAGGGCGACCTGCGCGGCTTGCCCGCCGGAAAGCTCGGAGACATGCCCGAGCTTCTGCAATCCGGCTGCGCTCAGAAGCTCCTGGGTGCGTCGTGCGTCCTTGGTCACCATGGTCAACGCTTGAGCCACGGTGGCAGTGGGTGGTAGCCCGGGGTCTTGGGAGAGCATGACCACGCGCTCGGCGTTAGTCTGGGCTCCTTGCAAGCGCCCGCTAATAAAGCGCATCAGCGTGGTCTTGCCGGCGCCGTTGGGGCCAACCACCGCGGTTACGCGCCCGCCACGGAAAGTTGTGGTGGTGTTGTCGACCGTTACGGAAAGCTCGTGGGGTGGCGCCAGCGGGGCAGTCGCCGCGCGGAGTGCATCTGGGTCCATCGGTTTCAAAGCGCGTACAGCCTGCTCGCGGCGGCGCCGCAGTAGCAGAGGCATTCCGGCTGCGGTGAGGGTGAGGATGGCTATCCCGATTAACACGGCCGACAGAGCATAGGCATTGTCCGCGCTGACCTCACGCTCAAGATAGATACCGCTCGGCATGGTTCGGGTAGAACCGGGCAGGGAACCGGCGAAGGTGATCGTCGTTCCGAATTCGCCCAGTGAGCGTGCGAATGCGAGCGCACCGCCAGTAAGCACGGCAGGAAGGATAGCGGGGAGGATGATGCGCCGAAGGATGGTCCCTGAGCTCAGGCCGATGCCCCGGGCGCTGGCCACGACCTCAGGATCGAGCTGCCGCAGCGCAGAATCCACCGCCACCACCACGAAGGGCAGGGTGACAAAGAGATGCGCTGCCACAACACCTGGGAAGGCGAAAGACACGTGCAGCCCGGCTTGCTCTAAAAACGGGCCAAGGAGTCCGCGGCGCCCGAGCAGTGCGGTGAGTGCCAAGCCGCCCACCACGGGAGGCATGGCCAAAGGGAGGTAGACCACCAGCCGCACAAGGTGAGATACGCGGCGCAGCTGCTGGAGCCACAGAGCCAGGCAGGTGCCTAGGAACGTGGATAGCAAGGTTGACAATACCGCTGCGGACAGACTGACCCGGAGGAGGTCATGGGTCGTCGGTGCGTTCAGCGTGTCTGAGAGCTGTCCCCAAGGCACCCGCAGGCCCAGGGCGAGGACAGGGGCAAGGATGTAAATAGCGGCGAGCGTGCCGGCGGCGATGACCGGCCAGGTTGTCCGCGGGCGCTGCTCGCGCAAAAACGTGGGTGACACTTAGTTCACCGGGGTGAAACCGTACTTTTCCCAGGTGCTATCAAAATCCGACTCGAGGAGGTTGAGGACTTCTTGGGCTTCTTCGTGGCGGGGTGAATCAGACACCACCGCGCCCATGATCTCGTTACGGAAGTCTTCCGCGTGGTCGAGCGGGATGGCTTCGACATCCTCGTTGGCGGCGGCATCAGTGGAGTAGACCCACCCTGCGTCCGCCTCACCTGAGGCGACCTTGCCTAGGACGTCAGCTACCTGGCCCTCCAAGGAGGAGGCGTGTAGGTCCCAGTTGTTGGCCTCCATGATGCGCGTGGAGATGGCACCGCAGGGCACGCTTGGGTCGCAGAGCACGAGGCGTGCGGAGGAATCCAAGTCCGCCGCGGAGCGCAGACCTAAAGGATTTCCCTTCGGCACTACCATGACCATGACGTTGCTGGCTAAGGCCACGGGGGTGTCGACGGTGCCCTGAGCAGTTGCATTATCCATGGTCTCGCGGGAGGCAGTGAGCAGCAGATCCGCGGGAGCGCCTTCATTGATCTGCTGTACCAGGGCAGAAGAGCCGCCGTTGTTGAACGCGAGGGGCGTCTCGGAGGCGCTGGAGAGGTCGTCGTTGAGCACTCGCGTGGAGGACGCGGCGAAAACCTGCAACGGTTCATCGGAGTTGGAGGTGCAGCCAGCGACAGTCAACGCGGCGGCAAGGACGGGGACGGCAGCTTTGAGAAGGCGCATGTTTGGTACATTACGGGAGCTCTACGCGGTTCGCGTGAATTTAATATGGACTTCCTTTAGTTCCTTCTTGAGGTACTCACGTGTGAAGGACTCCTCCCGCTGGTCCACCTCTTTGAGCAGTGGAAGCGGGTCGTGTGGCGCTATGAGGATCATGGATTCGCCCACGTTGAGGGTGCCCAGCGCTCCGTGGATGGCGCCGTGGCGCACAGCATGGGGAATCTCGGAGGCGTTGAGGGTGGGGATGGAAGGGCCTTTGGAGGCATCAACAAGCGGCAAGTTCATTGGGGTTCTCCCTTTCGAGTTCTGGGGGATCGGGCGTTGCTGCCCGTGCAACTAATTTACTACGATTATATCCGTGCAAATAAAAATGTCGGATATGTCTCTGCGTGATGTCTCCTTGGCTGCTCGCCGGCGCTGGCACACCATTGCCTTTAGCTTGGTCGCCGTGTGGATCGCGGTGGGCGTGGGAATCGCAGTGGCGAATTTTTGGGGAGCACCCGTGGTGTGGTGGGACCTTATCCACCCATTCACCCTCGGCGCGCTGACCACCGCCATTCTGGTTTTCAGCACCCACTTCACGGAGGCACTGACCCGCACCCCGGCCGTTGGTTTCCGAGGGGTGGGCGCGCGGGTGGCGCTGGTCCAGGTGGGGTTGGTTCTACTCCTCGTTGATCGCGCAGGCTACGACTGGGGCGTGCTCTCGGATAGTGGCTCCACACTGGTCATCGCTGCCGTTGCGTGGCACCTGTGGGCGCTGTGGACCACGCTCCGGGGCTCTTTGTCTGGTTCTTTTGCCGTGACCGTGCCTTTTTATCTGGCGGCGGCCTGCTTCATGATCTTCTCAGTAGTCCTGGTGATTCTGGCTGCGCACGGGGTAGGGAATTACTCGCTGCTGGTGGCCGCGCACTCACGCGGGATGGTGTGGGGGTTTGCCTTGCTGACCATCCTGGGCACGGTCAGTACACTGCTGCCCACGTTGACCCGAACCCCCATTTCAGCGGTTGCCCGGGCGCGGTGCAGCCGGGCTTTGACCGTGCATTGCGTGGGGCTGGCGGTGGCCATGCTTGCCGACGCCTCCGGGCTCACCCGCGCCGCCGGCATGGCACAACTGCTCACCGTGCTCGCTGCCGTGCTCATCATCCAGCCCGTGCTTGCCGGTGCGCTTGGCGGCGAGAAGACCACAGCAAGCGTGTCCGCGATGGCTGGTCTGGTGTGGATGCTGGCGCTCTGCGCCGGTGATGCCGCCGCTACCGTCGCAGGGGCCTACCCACGTGCGGTGACGTTGCTACTGATGCCAGCGTTCGTCGGTGCCGGCCTACTGCAGCTCGTGACCGGGGTGCTCCACCACATGCTGCCCATCCTGGCCGGGGCGGCACGTCCCGCACGTGGGCACCTCGCAGGGTTCCTGCGTGTGGGGCTCATCAACCTCGGCGGTGCGCTCAGCCTCCTCGGCATTGTCAGTGCGTCCGTGGCCGGGCTTATCATGATGGGGCTTGGCCTCATCGCCAATATTGTGGCCCTAGTGTGGGCCCTCGCATCATCCCAAGGAGAAGTTCATGTCAAGCGCGCCCGTTAAACAGGAGCATTCTGAGAAGCAATGGGCATCCTGGCTCATTATCATCGTGGCGCTTCTCGCCGTCATTGGGCTGGCGGTGTTCAACTCGGCCACGGGCAGGCAAGACCCAGCTACGGTGGCATCCGCCGACGCCGTGACTGTTGACGTCTCCGTGGACGGCATGGCCTTTGTCCCGTCCTCCATTGACGTGGCCGCGGGCAGTCACCTCGTAGTGAACTTCACCAACACCGGCGACCAGGTACATGACCTGAAGATCGGACGCGAGGAGACCGGACGGGTAGAACCGGGCGAGACCGTGCAGCTGGATGCCGGGGTCATCGAGGAGTCCATCGAAGGATATTGCACGATCGCCGGCCACAAGATGCAGGGCATGACGTTCATGGTCAACGCCGATGACTCCGCTTCGAGTGGGCATGATCATGCGGGGGCGTCGGAAAGCACGGGCTCTGCTGGTGCCCCGGCGAAGGTGCCCTCGGCTGCCGAGCGCATGGCAGCTCGCGAAGGATTTGAGGCTTTTGATGCTTCCCTTGCCCCTGCCAAAGGTGACCTTCATGAGGAAACGTGGGTGATGACGGAGGAGGAGATGGAAGTTGCCCCGGGAGTGCGCCAAACCCGGTGGCTTTTCAACGGGCAGGCGCCCGGTCCAACCCTGCGCGGCAAGGTGGGGGATACGTTCCGCATCACCATCAAGAATGAGGGCTCGATGGGACACTCGGTGGATTTTCATGCCGGTGAGGTCAACCCGGATAAGAACATGAAGACGATTCAGCCGGGCGAATCGCTGACCTATGAATTCGTGGCGCACCGGGCAGGCATTTGGATGTATCACTGCTCAACCATGCCCATGAGCCTGCACATTGCCAACGGCATGGCAGGAGCGGTCATCATCGATCCGCGCGGCGAGGATGCGCTGGGAGACGTCGATGCGGAGTACGTTATGACAGCGAGCGAGGTCTTCCTGGCCTCTGCCGGTAAGGAAGCAGACGGTGCGGATGCGCAACGCGTCAGCGACGGCGACTATGACCTCACCGCCTTTAACTATTATCCCAATCAATATGACGAGGGCTTAGCCCCGCTGCGCGCCAAGGTGGGCGATACCGTGCGCATCTGGCTGGTGAACCTCGGCCCGGATCTGCCGTTGAGCTTCCACGTCGTGGGCGAGCAATTCGACACCGTGTATAAGGAAGGCGCCTACCTGATTAAGGGCGCGAAGGATTCGGGCTCCCAAGCGCTGGACCTTCTACCGGCCCAGGGAGGATTTGTGGAGATGACCTTCAACGAGCCGGGCACCTATTCCTTTGTCAACCACCTCATGACGAATGCGGAGAAGGGCCAGCACGGCCAGTTCATCGTTGAGTAGCTCGGCGTTCGCGCCGTGCACGCAGCTCGTCCAGAGTATCTATATCGCGTACTGCGGCGGTGCCTTCGACCACGGTGATGTTCTTCGCGAGTCCCAGTAGACGCATGACTGATTTATTGCGGGGATTGCCGAACTCGTGCAGAGCATGGGTGAGGGCCTCGGTGCGCCACAGCGCGCAGAGTGGCTGCATAATGCCGTCGATTGTGGCCACTGCGACATCAGCACCGGAGCTTTCTAATGCCTGTTCGAGGGCAGGCAGCATCTGTGGGGAATCCGGGGCATCGACGGCCAAGATGGCGGTCGTGGACTCTGCGGCACCAGCCAGCGCGGCGTGGCCCGCGGCGATGCCTGCGGCTGGCCCGCCGAACAGGGGCTTTTCACATACTTGGGGCATGCCCAAGTGGTAGGGCGAGACAACCGCCACCGGCGCATCATAAGGCAATTGGCGCAGGAGGCGGTCGATGAGGCGCTCACCGGCGAGGATGATACTTGCCTTGTCCACACCACCCATGCGTGTGCCGCGCCCACCCGCCAAAATAATGACACCTGACATTGTTCACTATCCTTCCTCACCCGGCAGGTCGCGGGACCAATCACCCGAGCGGCCGCCGGACTTCGCTGTGATGCCGCAGCGCCGGATATAAGCGGAGCGGTCCACGCCTTTCACCATGTCGATGAGAGCTAGCGCCGCAACGTTCACCGCGGTCAGCGCCTCCATTTCCACGCCGGTGCGGTCGGCGGTGTGAACGGTGGCTTCGATGAAGACGTGGTCTTCGCGCAGCTCGATGTCGACCGCGCACCCGTGCACGCCGATGGTGTGGGCAAGCGGTAGGAGATCCGGGACCTTCTTGGCGGCCGCAATACCGGCCACTCGAGCAACCGCAAGCACGTCGCCCTTCGGCACGGTTCCTTCCTGCAGCGCGGTGAGGACCTCCGGCGAGCAGGCCACCTCGCCTTGGGCGGTGGCGGAACGCACGGTGGGCTTCTTATCGGTGACGTCCACCATGTAGGCGGAGCCGGCCTCATTAAGGTGAGTGAACTTCATGGCTACAGCGGGTCCTTTCCTTGGGTGGACCTAGCCTATCTGACGAAGAGTGGGCCGATCCGGCGTTTAGAGGCGCGATCTTTGGCAACAACGGAGGGGTGGGGGATGTGGTGAAGCACCGTGAAGCTAGTAGGGGTAGACGGTAAGTTGCTCCCCTGTGGTGACGGGGCTCGTCAGCAGCGCGAAACCTTGCGTGCCGGGCAGTGCTGCAACGTGGTGGCTGCGCATGCGTGGTCCAGGCGGCGGGAAGGCGGTGATGCTTCCGTCCAGAGCAATCGAGCACGGCTGAATAAGCGGGCGGTGCGGATGCGGGAAGTCAGCCCCAGCGACGGCCGTCAGGTGCGGCCGGTCTAAAACTCCGGTGGGGCGGGGCAGCCCACGCAAGGAACGCATCAGCGGGGTGAGGTAGAGATGCGCGGAGACGAACGCCGCCACCGGGTTGCCCGGCAAACACACCACGGGAACACCGTCCCACAGCGCGTGGCCTTGCGGCGCGCCGGGGCGCTGGTTGACGTGTCCGAACCAATAAGAGCCGCGCTCCACGGCATCCTCAACGACCGCGCGAACCACGTCAAAGGCTCCTGCGGATACCCCGCCGGTGGTGACGATGAGATCGGAGTCAGCGGCAGCCGCGTCGAAGCGGCGGCGCAGCTCAACGGGTGAATCGCCACATACCGTGCGGGCGATGTCAACGGGGCCGGTAGTGCTAAGGAGTGCGTCGAGCATCGGACCATTGGAATCCGGGAGCTGGCCGTTGAGCAGCTCCTCACCCGTGGCAATGACGGTCACCCGCGGGGTGCGGTGGAGCACGGCGGTGTCGACGCCGGCGGAGAGGGCGGCGGCGATAAGGGAGGCGTCCACCAGCGTGGCGGCACCGGCTAGTTGGTGCCCGGCCTCGATGTGGGAGCCGCGCCGCCGGATGTGGTTGCGCTCGGGAAGGCGGTGCACCGTGACGGTCTCAGGCAGTGGCCCGGGGCCTGGTGGAATATCGGTGTCTTCCACGGGGATGACCAGACCATCAAAGCCCGCGGGTACTGGACCACCGGTCATGATGCGCAGCGCAGTGCCGGGCGGCAGGGTTTGGGCCGGCGCGCCGGCAGGCACATCACCCACGACAGGCAAAGTGAAGGGAACGGTGAGACTGTCTGGTGAGGAAGGCTGAGGAATGAGGAAGCCATCCATGGCCGAATTATCCTGCGGCGGGAGGGGAAGGCGGGCGACGAGGGGCTCAGCCAGCACGCGACCCTGCGATAAGGCAGCGCGTTCCGAAGGCAAGGCGCGGACCAGCGCGTGGAGGCACTCGAAGTATTCCTCGATACTTAAGTCAGTCCCGGTACTCGTCATTGCACCCAATCTAGCCACCGATGGCGGACATCGGGCGATCTGGCTGGAGGAAACCTTCATCATCCACCCCGTGGCCCGGTAATTTCCTCCACATTTCACCCGCCCACGCGGTAGCTAGCTCCGCATCGCTGGCGCCAGAGCGCATGAGGTCGCGCAGGGAGGTTTCCGAGTTGCCGAAGAGGCAATTGCGCACCGCGCCGTCTGCGGTCAGGCGCGTGCGGTCGCAGTCCCCGCAGAAGGGCCGAGTTACGGAGGCGATCACCCCGATGTGTCCTATGGGGAGGGAGCCATCGCGCGAGACCGCGGACCACAGTGCCGCCGGCGCGGAGCCGCGGGGTTTCTTAGCCGGGGTGAGCTCGAAGTCTTCGGCCAAGCGCGCCAAGATATCCTCCGCGGTGACCATCCGGGAACGCGCCCACTCCTCCCGTGGGCCCAATGGCATCTGCTCGATGAAGCGCAGTTGCGCGCCGCGTTCGAGGCAAAAGCGAGCCAAGGGAAGGATCGCAGACTCGTTGACACCCGGCATGATGACGGCGTTGATCTTGACTGGGTCCATGTCGGCGGCCAGCGCGGCGTCGATGGATGTGAGCACATCTGCCAGGCGGTCGCGCCGGGTGAGCCGGGCATAGAGCTCCGGATCGAGGGTGTCTAAGGAGATATTGACGCGGTCGAGCCCGGCGCGCTGCAGCCCCGGCAGGCGCTTATCTAGGCCCAGCCCGTTGGTGGTGAGAGCAGTAGTGGGTGCCGTACCTTCGTCGGTCCGCAGAGCTTTGGTCGCGGCGATGATTTTCTCTAAGGAGCCGCGCAGGAGCGGCTCCCCGCCGGTGAAGCGCACCTGCTGGATGCCGAGCTTGTCTACCGCGAGGCGGATAAGACGGATGGTTTCTTCATCGCTGAGCGTGTGTTCGGTGGGCAGCCACTCATAACCTTCGGCGGGCATGCAGTAGGTGCAGCGCAGGTTGCAGCGATCCGTCAGGGAGACACGCAGGTCGCGGGCTTGGCGGCCGTAGCGATCCACGAGCGCGCGGCGGCCGTCGGGCCCTGGCGCCGGCAGGTCCGTGGGCGGAGTCCCCGCGCCCCGTACGCGCGGCAATGGCAGCGTCAGCGGGGCGGAGGTGTGTGGCGAAGGTTGGGATCGTTGGGCGGACATTGCTGGCAAGTCTAGATCGAAGCCTGCCGAATGAGTAGGCGGGGTGGGGCTAGTCTTCCGCGCCGCCCTCTTCGGCGTCTAAGCGCTGCGCCTCGCCCGGGCCCTTCAGCCGGATGATGTTGTACTCGCCTTCCGCCAAGTGGGCGCGCAGGTCCTTCTTGTCGAACTTGCCCACCGAAGTCTTATCGATGGATTTTACAAAGGTCCAATACTCCGGCAGCATCCAGGAGGGAAGCTCAGAGCGCATCCCGTTGCGCAGGCGCTCGGCGGTCTCAATCGTGGGGCTGATGTCCGCGGCGAGCACGGTGACAGCCAGCGGGCGCTCGACCCATTGCTTGTCGGGGTAGCCAATGACGGCGCATTCCAGCACCACCGGGTTGGCCATGATGAGGTTCTCCAATTGGACGGAGTAGATCCACTCACCGCCGGAGCGGATGACATCGCGGGCGCGATCCTCCACGGTGAGGAAGCCATCCTCGGTGACGAAGCCGACGTCGCCGGTGCGCAGCCAGCCGTCGGCCGTGAACTTGGAGTCCGCGTCCTCGACATCCTTGCCACGGAACTCGTGGGCAGCACCGCCGTCCTCCGAAGCGGGCGAGTGGTAGTAAGAACCGGTGACCAAGTTGCCGCGGACCTGAATCTCGCCAGCGTTGCGGTCCGTGGTGTTGACCACGTGGCCGTCATTGACCACGCGGTATTCCAAGGAGGCCGGGAAGCGCCCCTGGGAAATGCGGTAGGCCCAGCGAGCCTCACCTGAGGCGCCTGAGGGCGGGCGGGCCACCGTGCCCACCGTGGTGGTTTCCGCCATGCCCCACACGTGGACCACGTCCACGCCGTAGCGCTCTTCCCAGCTCTTGATGAGCTGCGGTGGAACAGGCGAGCCGCCAGCGAAGATCTCCGTCAGTGTCATGCGCTCAGGCGGGTTCTTGAGGTAGTGCACGAAGAGCTGAATCCAAATGGTGGGCACGCCATGGGCCACGCGCGGGGAGGTGGCGGCGATGATTTTGGCCAGGGTGGCGGGGGAGACGTCGGCGTCGGGAAGCACCAGCGGCGTGCCCGTCATCCACGCCGCAAAGGGAACACCCCAGCTCAGCACGTGATAGATGGGGATGCAGCACAGGAATGTCTCGCCGTGGGTCACACACAGGGAATCGGAGGAGCGCAGCTGCATTCCTTCCAAGTACAGAGCGCGGTGGGAGTAGAGCACGCCCTTTGGTGCACCAGTGGTGCCGGTGGAGTAACACAGTGCGGCGGCGGTGTGCTCATCCAAAACCGGCCAGTCATACACGGTGGAGCGCCCATCCAGCAGTTGCTCGTAGCTGTAGATTTCAACGTTGCCCGGCAGAGCGGTGCTGGGCTTGCCGACGCCCGTAAACACCACCGCACGCACACAGTCCACACCTTCCAGAACCTGGGCTAGCTGCTCGGCGAGGCGACAATCCGCGACGATGACGCGGACCTCAGCGTGGTTGATGATGTGCCGGATCTGATCATTCATCAGCTGCTTGTTGAGCGGGGTGAACACCGCTCCCTTACAGGCGGTGCCAAAAAGCACTTCGAGGTGCTCGGCGCAGTTCCACATCAGTGAGCCCACGCGCTCGTCACCGGTGATGCCGAGCGTGTCATGCAGGGCGTGGGCGAAGGCGGCGGCGCGGGCGCCGACATCAGCGAAAGTGGTTTCCTCGCGTTCATTGCCGGGATTGGCGCTGTGCCAGGTGATGACCTGGGTTTGGCCGTGGACGGAGGAACCGTACTCCAGGATGCGGGTGAGGGACAGCGGGATATCCTGCATTGTGGAGAGCATGCGCACTACTTTAGCCGTGTCAGTGTGAGCGCGGGGGAAGGATGCGGTATAGTTATCCGCGACTGGTGGGGAACGCTTTCCCCGCATCTCCGAGCTCCCTCCACGGCGCACACACCTGCGGTGACACTCTCATGGCAGTCCAACGGTGCGCGCGACGGTGAGAGGGGAGAGATACGCTCGCAGTCGCCTTCTTAAAATATCTCCCCGCGCTTGACCCGCGGCCGATTCCTTAAGTGCTTTCAGGAGTTCAACAAGGAGTCCTTCACGTTCCGTACCGCCGGGCCGGAGAGGGGGGAGAGCCAAGACAACCACCGCCCACGGGGATCGCGGTTGCGTGAACTCGCTGGTGGCGGAGGACCATCCCAATTACACACTGGCTTCCAACGCCCGCTTGGAACAGCACCACGCACAGTGCAGGTGCGGCAGACAAGATGGCGCGCGTTGGTGAAGCGACGAAAGGATATCCGTGAGCGATACGGACAAGACCGCAGCACAGGATCTCGCCTCCCTGAAGCTGCCGGAATTGCGCAAGCTAGCTGCGGAGCGCGGACTTCGCGGCGTCTCCGGACTGCGCAAGGGGGATCTCATTACTGCCCTGACCACCGGCCAGGTGCCGGCGCGCGGCGCGAAGGCCGCTGCCCAGGGCGAGGCTAAGGACGCACCCGCCGCAGAGGACTCCGCACAGAAGGAGTCGAAGAAGGACGCGCAGCCGCGCCGCGCGACCCGCAAGGCTTCCCGCCCTGCCGGCGCTGCTGACCAGGCCTCCGAGAAGCAGGAGCCTGAGAACACCCACAAGGGCGAGGACGGCGCTCAGGAGTCCGAGCAGAAGGACGGCCACGACGAGCAACGCTACGAGTCCCGCTCCCAGGCCCGCCGCGCCCGCCGTAACCGCGCGCGCCGCCAGGAGCGCGAGGCCCGCGAAGAAGCCAAGGGCAATAACAACGGCAACGGAAATGGCAACGGCGCCGAGGACAAGCAGTCCAAGTCGGAGGGTAACCAGTCCCGTGGCGGCAACAACTCCGACAACTCCGATAACGGGGACCACGGCAACGGTGGCAACAACGGCGGTGGCAACAACGGGGGCGGCAACAACAACCGCCGCGATAACCACCGCAACGATGATGACAACAACGGCGGCGGTGGCCGCCGCAATCGCCGTAACCGTCGCAACCGCCGCGGGCGTGACCGCGATGGCGGCGGCAACGGTGGCAATGACCTGCAGATCCGCGAGGGCGATGAAGTGCAGGTAGTGGGCGGCATCCTCGAGGTCGTCGACAACAACGTGGCCTTCCTGCGCACTACCGGCTACCGCGCGGCCAGCTCCGATGTCTTTGTCAACAACAACCTCGTGCGCCGCCTGGGCCTGCGTTCCGGCGACGCCCTGACCGGCAAGGTCAAGGTCTCGGGCCCGACCCACACCCACGGCAACGGCCGCAACCGCCGCAAGTACAACCAGCTCGTGGAGGTCGACACCGTCAACGGCCTAGATCCGTCGACCGCGAAGGAGCGCCCGGACTTCGCCAAGCTCACGCCGCTGTACCCAAACCAGCGCCTGCGCTTGGAGACGGACCCGAAAATCCTCACCACCCGCGTCATCGACCTCATCATGCCGATTGGTAAGGGCCAGCGCGCGCTCATCGTCTCCCCGCCGAAGGCCGGTAAGACGACGATCCTGCAGAACATCGCCAACGCCATCGCCACGAACAACCCGGAGTGCTACCTCATGGTCGTCCTCGTGGACGAGCGCCCCGAAGAGGTCACCGACATGCAGCGCAGCGTCAATGGTGAGGTCATCGCCTCCACCTTCGACCGCCCGCCGTCAGAGCACACCTCGGTGGCGGAGCTGGCCATCGAGCGCGCCAAGCGCCTGGTGGAGCAGGGCAAGGACGTCGTCGTCCTGCTCGACTCCATCACCCGCCTGGGCCGCGCCTACAACAACTCCTCCCCGGCATCCGGCCGCATCCTGTCCGGTGGTGTGGACTCCAACGCCCTGTACCCGCCGAAGCGCTTCCTGGGTGCTGCCCGCAACATCGAGAACGGCGGCTCGCTGACCATCATCGCCACCGCCATGGTGGAGACCGGCTCCACCGGTGACACCGTCATCTTCGAGGAGTTCAAGGGCACCGGCAACGCCGAGCTCAAGCTGGACCGCGCCATCTCCGAGCGCCGCATTTTCCCGGCCGTGGATGTCAACCCGTCCGGCACCCGCAAGGACGAGCTCCTGCTGGTTCCGGAGGAAGCACGCATCATGACCAAGCTGCGCCGCATCCTCTCCGGCCTGGACTCCTTCGCCGCTATTGACCTGCTGATTAAGCAGCTCAAGAAAACCCGCTCCAACGGCGAGTTCCTCATGCAGGTGGCCTCGTCCGCGCCCATGGCGGCTGACACGGATGAGGAGGACTACAAGTAATGTCTAACCAGGTTTCCCTCGTCGATGACATTGTCTCCGAGTTCCAAGGCATCGAAATGCAGATGGCTGACCCGGAGGTAGCCGGTGATCAGTCCCAATTCCGCAAGCTGTCCAAGCGCTACGCCGAACTGCGACCCATCGTCGCTGTGAACGACGAGTTGGTCCAGGCTCGCCAAGACCTGGCCGATGCCAAAGAGATGGCCTACGAGGACCACGAGTTCCAGCCCGAGGTCGACCGCCTTGAGCCACTCGTCGTCCAGCTGGAGGAAAAGCTCGCGGACCTGCTGGCCCCGCGCGATGAGCATGACTCCGAGGACATCATCATGGAGATCAAGGCCGGTGCCGGCGGCGAAGAGGCAGCACTCTTCGCCGGCGACCTGGCCCGCATGTACGAGCGCTACGCCGATAAGGTCGGCTTCCAGTGGGAGGTCCTAGGCCTCAACGAGTCCGACCTCGGTGGTGTGAAGGACATGTCCATCTCCTTCAAGTCCAAGACCCCCTCGCGCGATGGCGCGTGGAGCGTGTTCAAGTTCGAGGGCGGCGTCCACCGCGTGCAGCGCGTGCCGGTGACCGAGTCCCAGGGCCGAATCCAGACCTCCGCAGCTGGTGTGCTGGTCTACCCGGAACCGGAAGAAGTCGAAGCCGTAAACATCGATGATAAGGACATCCGCGTCGACGTGTACCGTTCCTCCGGTAAGGGCGGCCAGGGCGTGAATACCACTGACTCCGCGGTGCGTATTACCCACCTGCCGACCGGCCTGGTGGTGACCTGTCAGAAGGAACGCTCCCAGATCCAGAACAAGGCGCGCGCCCTGCAGGTGCTGCAGGCACGCCTGGACCAGATGGAGCGCGAGGCCCGCGAGGCCGAGGCCGGCGAGCAGCGCGCCTCCCAGGTGCGCACCATGGATCGCTCCGAGCGTATCCGTACCTATAACTGGCCGGAGAACCGCATCACCGACCACCGCATCGGATACAAGGCCAATAACCTGGATTCCGTGCTCAACGGTGACATGCAGGACCTCATCGACGCCCTGCAAGCCCAAGAACGCGCAGAGCGCCTTGAGGCTGAGGACTAAGGCTAAGGCACGGTTTAATTCGGTGACTTTTCACACCTATCGGGAGGCGCTTCGTGATGCCACGGAGCGCCTTCGCGCTGCCGGGGTACCTTCATCCGAGTGGGACGCGCGCCTGCTGGCTGCCCACCTCATCCACTGCGGCCACATGGACATCCCGCTTAACGAGGCTCCGATGCCCGGCTTTGACGTGGCATATGGGGCGTTGGTGGGGCGTCGTGAAGCGCGCGAGCCCCTCCAGCACATCCTGGGCGTGGCGTGGTTCGGCGCCCTCGAACTCGAGGTGGGCCCCGGCGTGTTCATCCCGCGCCCGGAGACGGAGGTGCTCGCCGACTGGGGAGTTAAATCTCTTCAGAGATTTAACTCGGGGAAGATGACGAAACTTGACCCGCAATCTCCCCGCGTCGTGGATCTGTGCGCCGGATCCGGGGCGCTGGCGCTGTACGTCGCCCACTATGTGCCGCAGGCCCAGGTGTGGGCAGTGGAGCTTGCCGACGCCGCCCTGGCCTACACCCGGCGCAATGCCGCAACCGCTGCGCGCGGCCGGGCGGGTTCTGTGAACGTGGTGCAGGGCGACGTCACCGACGCCCAGCTCTTGTCGGAGCTGCACGACACCGTTGACCTCGTGCTCACCAACCCACCCTACGTTCCGGAGACCCCGGACCTGGACCCAGAGGTCTACCAGGATCCGCACGATGCGGTGTTTGGGGGAGCAGACGGCATGGAGACCATCACCGCGATGATCCCGACCATCGCCGCGCTGCTGCGCCCCGGCGGGCGGGTGGGCATTGAGCACGACGACGAGACCTCCCAACAAGTGCAGGAAGCCCTGCGCGCGCACGGCGGCTTCAGCGATATCGAGGTGCTCAAGGACCTCACTGGCACCGCACGATTTGTCACAGCGAAGCGGAGAGTACAGTAGATTGGTCGAAGATTGGTCGACAAGCCGATAGGAACGGGATTAAAGGAGAGACCAATGCAGGGACAGATTTATAACTGTGCGGACGCTGCTGAGCGCGAGGAAGGCATGGCACTTGCCGTCAAAGCAGCCAAGTCAGGCCGACTCGTCGTGATGCCCACCGACACGCTCTACGGGCTGGGCTGCGATGCTTTCGATAACGATGCCGTGGCCAGCCTTTTGGCCACCAAGCACCGCGGCCCGGACATGCCGGTGCCGGTGCTCGTCGGCTCCTGGGACACCGTCAAGGGGCTTGTCGCTTCGTTGGATGACACCGCGCAGACCCTCATCGAGGCCTTCTGGCCGGGTGGGCTGTCCATCGTGGTGCCGCAAGCGCCTTCGCTGCCTTGGAACTTGGGAGATACCCGCGGCACGGTGATGCTGCGCATGCCGTTGCACCCCATTGCCATTGAACTCCTCCGCGAGGTCGGCCCCATGGCGGTCTCCTCCGCGAACATTTCCGGACAAACCCCGCCGACCACCGCGATTGCCGCCAAGCAGCAGCTGGGCAAGGCCGTCACGGTCTACCTGGATGGGGGAGAAGCCGAGGTGGGCAAGCCGTCTACCATCATCGACTTGTCCGGTCCGCGCCCCTACCTCTTGCGCGAAGGCGCGCTGAGCGCCGAGCAGATTGGCGAGGTCATCGGAGTGTCTGCAAAGTCCTTGCGCACCCGGCCGGGTAGCCAATCCTCTTAAGGAGACATCAGTGGCTGGAACCGGAGTGCCGCTGCGCGAACTGGCGTTGATCATTTTCGTCGCGGCGGCGTTTACCTACATCACCACCGGACTGGTGCGCAGCGTCTTGGTGCGCAGCGGCCAGGTGGCGGAGATTCGTCTGCGTGATAGTCACTCGCAACCCACCCCGCAGTTGGGTGGCGTTGCCATGTTTACGGGGTTTGCGGCTGCTGTCTATCTCGCGGGCCAGCTTCCAGCCTTGACTCGCGGGTTTATGCCGGTCACGCCGGAGATGAACGCTGTGCTGTGGTCAGCCGCGGCCATTGTCATCGTCGGCGTGGTGGATGACCTGCTGGAACTGAGTGCTCTGGTCAAGCTGATCGGGCAATTGGTGGCGGCGGCCATCATGAGCGGTCTCGGTCTGACGTGGACTCTTCTCTTCTTGCCCTTTGGTGATGGAACCACGGTCATCCTCGACCAGGTCCAGGGAACACTCTTGACTACGTTCTTTACGGTCCTGCTCATCAACGCCATCAACTTCGTGGACGGGCTCGATGGGCTGGCTGCCGGGCTGGGCATGATTGCAGGTGGTGCCATCCTGGTTTTCTCGCTGACCGTGCTGCACGACCAGGGTGGGGCGGTCTCCGCCTATCCGCCGGCGATTATCGCGGCGGCGCTGGTGGGCGTGTGCGCCGGGTTCCTCCCGCATAATTTTGAACCCTCCCGCATCTTCATGGGGGACAGCGGGGCGATGCTCATTGGCTTGCTGCTGGCGGCTGCATCCACCTCCGCGTCGGGCAAGATCAACATGTCGCTCTATGGAACCGTGGACATCGTGGCGCTGATGTCGCCCGTCATCGTCGTGGTAGCCGCCGTCTTTATTCCAGTCCTGGACCTTGTCTGGGCCGTGATCCGGCGCGTATCCCAGGGGCGCTCGCCCTTCGCCGCGGACAAGGCCCACATCCACCACCGGCTGCTCTCGCTGGGACATACACACCGCCGCACCGTGTTGGTGCTGTACCTATGGGTCTCTGCGGTGGCCTTCGGGGCGGTCTCTTTTTCCATCGTCCCCGCGCCCGTGGCCGTCGTACTAGCGCTTGTCGCGCTCGTCGTTGCCTTTGGCGTGACCCTAATTCCGCTGCGCCAGGGCAAGCTTGGGCGCCAGCCGCGTCCCACCAGCGTGGTGCTGGAAACGGATCCCTCCTGAGGTAGGGTATGGGGCTGTGACTGATTCAACGACCTCCGAAGAGCTTTCGCCGTACGACGATCATCGGCGCCCCCTCAAGCGTGCGCTCCGCCTCGGAGCCATCGGCCTTGTCGTCGTGACCATCGCGTCCCTGGCTATCTGGGGCGGTGTCCGCGGGTTGCCTGGGATCTGGGGCGTACTCGTCGGCGCGGCCATTGGCGGTGGCTTCGTGCTCTTTACCGCGGCCTCAGTTCTTCTTACCGCGCGCACCACGCCGTCGACAACGATGGCGGTGGTGCTCGGCGGCTGGCTGCTCAAGGTGGTCATCCTGATTATGGTGCTGTTGCTGATTAAGGATCTTGAGTTCTACGACACGATGGCGCTTTTCGTCACCGTGCTGCTGGCGCTGGCGGTAACACTCGGCACTGAGGTCTGGGGTGTGATTACATCCAACGTGACCTACGTGTCTTAGCCAGTCTCGACCTTTTAGAGTGAGCCACTGCTTCCGGTGACCCCGGGAGGGTGGCTTTTGTGTAGTTAAGTGGCCACGGCGACAGCCCCCGTTACCCCCGTCAAGGTGGGAAAACGCGGGTGTGTGACCAAATACACTTGGCGGGGTTTCGGCAGAATGTGGGCGTTTTATAGGGCCCACTGGCACTAGGCTGTGCCTTTAGGGCCGCAACGGGGCCCCCACGTGCGAAAACTTGAGGGCGAACTGATAGCATTCTCTTCGGGTTACCGCGGGTTAGCGTCATGCTATCCCGAAAAAGTACGGTTTATCCTTGCCCTGTTTACGCTGATGTGCGACGGAGTCCGTAGACAGGGCAAAGAGCTTGAGACGTCCATCGCACCACATAGCCTTCGACAAGCTGTGTGGCCCGAACACGGGAGAGAACGCTGAGCGTTACGACATTGGCCATGAAGGGTGAGTTTCACGCACCCGAACTGGATCCAGAATTTTTCCCGGGGCACGTAACCGATGATGGTGAAGTCGTCGATCTTCTTTTCGCCGATTTCGCCAACGGTTGGTTCGCTTTGGATCGCATCATGCTGGTTCGTCTGTTCATGGCGGCCATCCTGGTGCTCCTTTTTGTTGTCGCCTTCAGGAACCCGAAGCTGGTTCCTAAAGGATTGCAAAACGTAGCGGAGCATGCGATTGACTTCGTACGAATTCACATCGCAGAAGACATCTTGGGCCGCAAGGAAGGACGTCGATTCCTTCCGATCTTGGCCACGATCTTCTTCGGTGTTTTGTTCTGGAACGTAGCAACTATTGTTCCAGCTCTAAACATCTCTCCGAACGCTCGTATTGGTATGCCAATCGTGCTGGCTGTCGTCGCGTACATCGCCATGATTTACGCCGGCGCCAAGCGCTTTGGCTTCGGCAAGTTCATCAAGTCCTCGGTGGTTATTCCTAACCTGCCGCCGTTGCTGCACGTGCTTGTCGTACCGATTGAGGCTTTCTCTACGTTTGTCATGCGCCCAGTCACGCTGGCACTTCGTCTGATGGCGAACTTCCTGGCTGGCCACCTCATTTTGGTCCTGTTGTACTCGGCAACGAACTTCTTCTTCTTCCAGTTCAACGGTTGGACTGCACTGAGTGGCCTCACTCTGGTCGCAGCGGTTCTGTTCACGCTGTACGAAATTATCGTCATCTTCCTGCAGGCATACATTTTCGCCCTGCTGACGGCGGTATACATCGAACTGTCGCTGCATGCAGATTCGCACTAACAACAACGCGAACCTCGCGGTTAACTAAATACCCCAAAACCACCACATCCCCCGCGGAAGAATCCGTGGGAAAACTTTGAAAGGGAACGACTTTCATCATGAACGAAATCATTCTTGCTCAGGCTGCTGACGAGTCCACCCTCAAGGGCCTCGGCGCCATCGGCTACGGCATCGCAACCATCGGCCCGGGTCTGGGCATCGGTATCCTCGTCGGCAAGACCGTCGAGGGCATGGCACGTCAGCCGGAGATGGCTGGCCAGCTGCGTACCACCATGTTCCTGGGTATCGCCTTCGTTGAGGCCCTCGCCCTGATTGGCCTCGTTGCAGGCTTCCTGTTCTAAAGAGCGCTTTACACAAAGTAAATCGAACTTTAAGAACGGAGCCCCATGAACAACGTCATTTACTACCTTGCAGCAGAAGGAAGTGAAACCCTGCCCCTCGAGTCGGGCAACTCTATCCTTCTGCCCAAGATGTACGACTTGGTCTGGTCTCTCATTCCGTTCACCATCATCCTGATTGTGTTCTGGAAGCTCGTTCTTCCGGCATACAACAAGATGCTGCAGGAGCGTGAAGACCGGATCGAAGGTGGCCTTAAGCGTGCGGAGGCTCAGCAGGCCGAAGCAAAGGCCGCTCTGGAAAAGTACAATGCTCAGCTCGCTGACGCGCGAGCAGAGGCTGCGGAGATTCGTGAGCAGGCGCGCGAGCGCGGCAAGCTGATCGAGGCAGAGGCTAAGGAAGCTGCAGAAGAAGAGTCTCGTCGCATTCTGACCGCTGGCGAGAAGCAGCTTGAAGCTTCCCGCGCACAGGTCGTGTCTGAGCTGCGTTCCGACATCGGACAGAACTCCATCAACCTGGCAGAGAAGCTGCTCGGCGGCGAACTTTCGGACGCCACCAAGCAGTCCTCCACCATTGATAACTTCCTGTCCGAGCTCGACACTGTGGCACCGGCCGGAAAGTAGGCAACGATGAAGGCAGCTAGCCGCGAAGCACTCGCTACCGTTGAGTCCAAGCTGGATGAGTTCCTCTCCGGTGACCGCTCGGTGGCGACTGCTACCCAGGCAGGCCAGGACCTCTTTGAGGTGGTCCGCGTTCTCGACGGCGACCGCGAGCTGCGCGTCGCGCTGACCGACGACGCCTCCACCTCCGAGGAGCGCAAGTCCCTGGTCCAGACCCTTTTCGGCGGCAAGGTTTCCCCGGTAGCACTGCAGGTGCTCCAGGAGGCAGCCGCCGCACAGTGGTCGACCCCGCGTGATATCGCCCGCGGCCTTATCATCCTTGGCCGTCGCGCACTGCTGCGTGGCGCTGAGTTTGAGGGCAAGCTGGGCCAGGTGGAAGACGAACTCTTCTCCCTGTCGCGCGTGCTTGACCGCGAAGGCGAACTGACCCAGCTGCTTTCAGACCGTACTGCGACGTCCGACCGCAAGGTTGGGCTGCTGGCAAGCGTGCTCTACGGCAAGGTCACGATGGTCACTGAAGCGCTTGCGCTGCAGGCCATTGGCCGCCCGGAGCAGAACCCGATTGATGATCTCGCCGGATTGGCGGACACTGCAGCCAAGCTGCAGGGCCGTACCATCGCGCGCGTGACCTCGGCGGGTGAGCTGAACGATAGCCAGCGGGCAGCACTCGCTGAAAAGCTGGGCAAAATTTATGGTCGTGCGATGTCCATCCACTCTGAGGTTGACACCAGCCTCCTCGGTGGTATGACCATCCGCGTCGGCGACGAAGTCATCGATGGTTCGACGGCAGGCAAGATTGCCCGCCTTCGCGCGCAGATGGCATAAGCCGAAACGACAGAAACGATTAAGTAATTGCTGGAAGATACTACCGAGAGCAGGAAGAACATGGCGGAGCTGACGATCTCCTCCGACGAGATCCGTAGCGCGATTGCGAACTACACCTCGAGCTACTCCGCGGAGGCCTCCCGTGAGGAGGTCGGCGTGGTCATTTCGGCAGCTGACGGTATTGCGCAGGTTTCGGGCCTGCCGTCCGTCATGGCGAATGAGCTGCTCGAGTTCCCCGGCGGCGTAATTGGCGTCGCACAGAACCTTGACACCAACTCCATCGGTGTCGTGGTCTTGGGCAACTTCGAGTCGCTTAAAGAAGGCGACGAGGTCAAGAGGACCGGCGAGGTTCTCTCCATCCCTGTGGGCGAGGAATTCCTCGGCCGCGTTATCAACCCCCTGGGCCAGCCGATTGACGGCATGGGCCCGATCACCGCTGAAGAGGACCGCGTCCTCGAGCTGCAGGCACCGTCCGTGCTGCAGCGTCAGCCGGTGGAAGAGCCGATGCAGACCGGCATCAAGGCTATTGACGCGATGACCCCGATTGGTCGTGGTCAGCGTCAGCTGATCATTGGTGACCGTAAGACGGGTAAGACCGCCGTCTGTATCGACACCATCCTGAACCAGAAGGCTAACTGGGAGTCTGGCGACAAGAACAAGCAGGTCCGCTGCATCTACGTCGCCATCGGCCAGAAGGGCTCCACCATTGCTGGTGTGCGCCACACCCTGGAGCAGCACGGCGCTCTGGAGTACACCACCATCGTGGCTGCTCCGGCATCCGACGCCGCCGGCTTCAAGTGGCTGGCACCGTTCTCCGGTGCAGCTCTGGGTCAGCACTGGATGTACCAGGGCAACCACGTCCTGATCATTTACGATGATCTGACCAAGCAGGCTGAGGCCTACCGTGCGATTTCCCTTCTGCTGCGCCGTCCGCCGGGCCGCGAGGCTTACCCGGGCGACGTCTTCTACCTCCACTCCCGTCTGCTGGAGCGTGCTGCAAAGCTCTCTGACGACATGGGTGCAGGTTCCATGACCGCACTGCCGATCATTGAGACCAAGGCGAACGACGTCTCCGCCTTCATTCCGACCAACGTTATTTCTATTACCGACGGCCAGGTCTTCCTGGAGTCCGACCTGTTCAACCAGGGCGTCCGTCCGGCAATTAACGTCGGTGTGTCCGTCTCCCGTGTTGGTGGTGCCGCACAGACCAAGGGTATGAAGAAGGTTGCCGGTAACCTCCGTCTCGAGCTGGCTGCCTACCGTGACTTGCAGGCCTTCGCGGCCTTCGCATCCGACCTGGATCCGGCTTCCAAGGCTCAGCTGGAGCGCGGTGAGCGCCTCGTCGAGCTGCTCAAGCAGTCCGAGTCCTCCCCGCAGCCTGTCGAGTACCAGATGGTGTCCATCTTCCTCGCAGACCAGGGCATCTTCGACGTCGTTCCCGTCGAGGACGTACGCCGCTTCGAGAAGGAGCTGCACGATCACCTCAACTCTGCAACCCCGCAGGTGTTCGAGCAGATCCAGGGCGGTACCGCTCTGACCGACGAGTCCAAGGATGCACTTGTTGCAGCAGCTAAGGACTTCATTCCGTCCTTCCGCACGACCGAGGGCAACAACCTCGGCACCGAGGCGCCGGTTGACCCGCTCGCCGCGGATGATGTGAATAAGACCGAGCTCAACGTCTCCCGCAAGACGGCCAAATAGAGTTTCGCACGCTCTAAGAATTAACCGTCTAGAAAGAGAAGGGAGGAGCGAACACCATGGCTAATCTTCGTGAACTGCGTGACCGTATCCGGTCCGTCAATTCCACCAAGAAGATCACCAAGGCACAGGAGCTCATTGCTACCTCGCGCATTACCAAGGCTCAGGCCAGGGTAGAAGCGGCGCAGCCTTATGCACGTGAACTGTCCAACGTGCTTAACAAGCTGGCGGCGCACACGTCCCTGGATCACCCGATGCTCCGGGAACGCGAAGATGCTAAGGTTGCCGCCATTCTCGTGGTCTCTTCTGACCGCGGTATGTGCGGTGGCTACAACAACAACATCTTCAAGAAGGCGGCCGAGCTGGAAGCCCTGCTTAAGAGCGAGGGTTTCGAGACCGTCCGCTACGTGACCGGCAACAAGGGCGTTGGCTTCTACAAGTTCCGTGAGGCCGAGGTCGCAGGCAGCTGGACTGGATTCTCGCAGGATCCGACCTGGGAAAAGACGCACGATGTGCGCCGCCACATTATCGACGGCTTCGTCGCCGGTTCGAATGGCCAGGCCAAGACCCGCGAGGGCATTAACGTGGAGGGCGAGACCGTTCGCGGTTTCGACCAGGTCCACGTTGTGTACACCGAGTTCGAGTCCATGCTGACCCAGACCGCGCGTGTGCAGCAGCTGCTGCCGGTGGTACCGGTTATTGAGGAAGAGGACTACAACATGGGTGAGTCCGCGCTTTCCGACGCCGAGCCGAATAATCAGATCACTCCTGATTACGACTTCGAGCCGGATGCGGACACCCTGATGGAAGCGCTGCTTCCGCAGTACGTGTCCCGCCTCTTGTTTGCGATGTTCTTGGAGTCCTCGGCCTCCGAGTCCGCCGCACGCCGCACCGCAATGAAGTCTGCAACTGATAACGCTACCGAGCTGGTCAAGGACCTCTCGCGCGTGGCCAACCAGGCCCGTCAGGCGCAGATTACCCAAGAAATCACAGAGATCGTCGGTGGCGCTGGGGCGCTCGCCGAAAGCGCAGAAAGTGACTAGATTATGACTACAGCTCTGCAAGAGCAGAACACACAGTCGTCGGCTACCGCCGGCCGTGTGGTGCGTGTCATCGGTCCGGTCGTCGACGTGGAGTTTCCGCGTGGCGGGCTGCCGGCACTGTACAACGCACTGACCGTCGAGGTTTCCCTCGAGGCTGTTGCAAAGACCGTCACCCTTGAGGTCGCTCAGCACCTCGGTGACAACCTCGTCCGTGCCGTGTCCATGGCTCCGACCGACGGCCTCGTCCGCGGTGCCGCCGTGACCGACACCGGCAAGCCGATTTCCGTCCCGGTGGGCGATGTGGTCAAGGGCCACGTCTTCAACGCCCTCGGTGACTGCCTTGACCAGCCGGGTCTGGGCCGCGACGGTGAGCAGTGGGGCATCCACCGCGAGCCGCCGGCATTCGACCAGCTGGAGGGTAAGACCGAGATTCTGGAGACCGGTATTAAGGTCATCGACCTGCTAACCCCGTACGTGAAGGGCGGCAAGATCGGCCTCTTCGGTGGTGCAGGTGTGGGTAAGACCGTTCTTATCCAGGAGATGATTACTCGTATCGCACGCGAGTTCTCCGGTACCTCCGTCTTCGCCGGCGTCGGCGAGCGCACCCGTGAGGGCACCGACCTCTTCCTCGAGATGGAAGAGATGGGCGTTCTCCAGGACACCGCGCTTGTCTTCGGCCAGATGGATGAGCCGCCAGGAGTCCGTATGCGCGTGGCTCTGTCCGGCCTGACCATGGCGGAGTACTTCCGCGATGTGCAGAACCAGGACGTGCTGCTGTTCATCGACAACATCTTCCGTTTCACCCAGGCCGGTTCTGAGGTGTCGACCCTGCTGGGCCGCATGCCTTCCGCCGTGGGTTACCAGCCGACTCTGGCTGATGAGATGGGTGTGCTGCAGGAGCGTATTACCTCCACCAAGGGTAAGTCCATTACCTCCCTGCAGGCCGTCTACGTGCCGGCCGATGACTACACCGACCCGGCTCCGGCGACCACCTTCGCCCACCTCGATGCCACCACCGAGTTGGACCGTGGTATTGCTTCGAAGGGTATTTACCCGGCAGTGAACCCGCTGACCTCTACCTCTCGTATTCTGGAGCCGTCCATCGTGGGCGAGCGCCACTACGAGGTTGCACAGCGCGTCATCGGTATTCTGCAGAAGAACAAGGAGCTTCAGGACATCATCGCCATCCTTGGTATGGATGAGCTGTCTGAGGAAGACAAGATTACCGTTCAGCGTGCTCGCCGTATCGAGCGCTTCCTGGGCCAGAACTTCTTCGTCGCAGAGAAGTTCACCGGCCTGCCGGGCTCCTACGTGCCGCTGGCCGATACCATCGATGCTTTCGAGCGCATCTGCAACGGCGAATTCGACCACTACCCGGAGCAGGCCTTCAACGGCCTGGGTGGCTTGGACGACGTCGAGGCTGCGTACAAG
The DNA here is from genome assembly GCF_001808895.1 of Corynebacterium sp. HMSC070E08. Lineage (NCBI taxonomy): Bacteria > Bacillati > Actinomycetota > Actinomycetes > Mycobacteriales > Corynebacteriaceae > Corynebacterium > Corynebacterium sp. HMSC070E08. The sequence continues at coordinate 4,869 of NZ_KV794796.1, read as the reverse complement.
AAGCTGACTGAGAAGAAGTAGGGAGAGGCACATGGCTGACATCACCGCCGAATTGGTTTCCGTCGAGCGCCTGCTGTGGACCGGCAAGGCCACCATGGTGACGGCTGAGACCACCGAGGGTGAGATCGGCGTGCTTCCTGGTCATGAGCCCATGGTCGGTCAGTTGATCGACAATGGTGTTGTGACCATCCACCCAGTCGACGGCGACCGTCGCGTCGCCGCTGTCCAGGGTGGCTTCCTCTCCGTGTCCGAGAACAAGATCACCGTCCTCGCCGATTGGGCCATTTGGGCCCGCGAGGTCGATGAAGCCCAGGCACAGGAAGACCTGAAGTCTGAGCGTGAGTTGACAAGGTCTCGCGGCGAAGCTGCACTGCGCGCCGTACGCCGCTTCAACAGCTAACGGATGAGCGGAGAGGGAACCGACGGGCAGCAATGACCGCCCTTCCCACTCTCACTTAGGAACCCCACAACCTCGCTAAGAGGGGGTGGGGTTCCTTCGTCTTCTCCGCCCCCGAGACGAGTAACTCTGAGCAATGACTAGCGTTGCCTACTCCAACGGCGGTACAATCAACCCATGAATTCTCAGGTGCTTCAGGGGCTAACAATTCTTTTAGGTCTGTGTGCACTGTTCCTTCTGGTTTTCCTCATCCTGGCGGCGGTGCGCTTTTTCACTGTGCGCTCCCGCGGCACGAGCATCCTTTTGCGCCAACTACCGTCGAAGGACTCTCATTCTTGGCGTCATGGTCTCGTGCGCTATGACGGCGAGTATATGAATTACTTTAAGCTTCGCTCCGTCATGCCTCGCGCCAACAAGCGCTTTAATCGCCTCGACATCGAATTGGGTAAGACTCGCCCGATGGACGATGACGAGGCTTCTTTTATGCCCTCGGATCACCAAATTATCCAGATTCGCATCGATGGGCGGGACTACGAGATTGCCTCCGATGCGCAGGGCATTATGGCCCTGAACGCGTGGGTGGAGTCGGCTCCGTCGAAGCGCCAAGAAAAGCTGGACTATCACCAGATGCGCCAACGGGCTACCCGTTTACCTAAGAAGTAGCGCTCAACGATAGGGTAGAGGGCATGCGTCTTGTCATCGCCCAATGCTCCGTAGACTACGTCGGCCGCCTCGACGCCCACCTTCCGATGGCGGATCGGCTCATCCTCATTAAGGCCGATGGTTCGGTGTCCATCCACGCGGATGATCGCGCCTACAAGCCCTTGAACTGGATGACGCCGCCGTGCACCTTTGAGGAGTCAGCGATTGAGGATATCGATGGCGAAGACACCGGGGAAAAGCTGTGGCTGGTGGAGAACCCCAAGGGTGAGCAGCTGCGCATCACCATTGCTGAGATCCACCAGGACATCGACATGGAGCTAGGTGAAGATCCGGGCTTGGTCAAGGACGGTGTGGAGGCTCACCTGCAGGAGCTGCTGGCCGAGCACATCGAAACGTTGGGGGAGAAGTACTCTCTGGTGCGCCGCGAGTACCCCACGGCTATTGGCCCGGTGGACATTATGGCGAAGAACGCTGAGAACGAGTTCGTCGCCGTGGAGGTCAAACGCCGCGGGGGCATCGATGGCGTTGAGCAGCTCACGCGTTACCTCGAGCTGCTTAACCGCGATGATTTGCTAGCACCCGTGCATGGCGTCTTCGCCGCGCAGGAAATCAAGCCCCAAGCCAGGACACTGGCGGAGGACCGCGGCATTCGCTGTGTGGTCCTGGACTATCAGGAGCTGCGCGGCATCGAATCCAACGAGCTGCGGTTGTTCTAGTGCCACGCCGCAACCGCAGAATCCGCGAGGAACCGCGCTCGCTGCCGCGCGATGGCAGCGCTTTCCTGGGCTCGCAGACGGTGGCGGGGCCGAGCTGGACCAATGGCGAGCCCTTCATCATGCGGCACGTCGGCAGCGCTGCCGCCCAGAAGTATTACGTCTGCCCAGGATGCAACCAAAACATCCCTCCCGGGGTGGCGCACATCGTGGCCTGGCCACGGGATACCGGTGGGCGCGGTGAGGACCGTCGACACTGGCACCGGCACTGCTGGGACCGGCGGTAGGATGGCGGGCATGATTGTTGCCTTTTCCGTAGCGCCCACTGTCGTGGGCGATGAAAGCGCTGAAATGTCCGAGGCCGTGGCCGAAGCAGTGCGTGTTGTCCGTGCTTCGGGCTTGCCCAATGAGACCAATTCCATGTTCACCATCATTGAGGGTGAATGGGACGAGGTCTTCGCGGTCATTAAGGAGGCCACCGATGCCGTACGCGCCGTGTCGCCGCGCACGAGCCTGGTGATTAAGGCCGATATCCGCGAAGGCGTGACCGGGCAAATCACCCAAAAAGTAGATTCCGTTAACCGTTACCTGGAGGAGAATAAGTGACCGGACCGTACGTAGGAGGAGCCCTCGACCTGGGTGCGATCAAGCAACAGGCGGAGGCACGGGCGCAAGCCCAGTCGCAAGCCACAAATGCCGGAACTGCTAGTTCCGGCGGCGGAGGGATCGCGCCCTTCTTCGAGGTCACCGAGCAGAACTTCGAGAATGACTTGGTGCGCCGCTCTGCGGAGGTGCCGGTTATCGCCCTGATTGGCTCGCCGCGCTCGCCTGCCTCTGAGCAGCTCAAGAAGGACTTCGAGGAAATGGCGGCCGCCGGTGGGCTGAAGTTCATCGTCGGCTATATCAACGCTGATGTCGTGCCCCAGGTGGCGCAGGTCTTCGGCGTGCAGAATCTGCCGACCACCGTCGCCATCGCTGCCGGCCAGCCGGTCACCAATTTTGAGGGCGGGCAGCCGCGAGAGAACCTAGAGCAGTGGGTAGCGGCGATCGTCGACAAGCTCGGCCCTCAGCTCAAGGGCCTGCCCGAGCAAGAGGAGGCTGGGGAGGGCCCCGCAGAGGAAGTAGCGGATCCACGCCTCAGCCTGGCGGAAGAAGCTCTCAACCGCGGTGATTTCGATTCCGCTATTGCCACCTACGAGGAGATCCTGGCTGCCGAGCCAGACAACGTGGAAATCAAGCAGGCCCGCGATACCACGCTGCTGCTCAAGCGCCTGGACCCGGCCAACCGCAGCGAGGATCCCATCGCGGCCGCCGATGCCGCTCCGGAGGACGTGTCCAAGCAGCTCGATGCCGCCGACGCAGAGGTTGTCGCCGGTGCTCCCGACCGCGCCTTCGAGCGCCTCATCGAGGCAATGAAGCGCACCGCTGGAGACGATAAGGAACAGCTCAAGACCCGTCTGTTGGAGCTCTTCGGGCTCTTTGATTCTGGTGACCCGCGCGTGCTGGCCGCGCGCACGAAGCTGGCTAGTGCATTGTATTAATTTCCCTTCCTTGTGGAGTCCCACGAGCAGCTGCAGCCTTCACGGGCGCTTGTTGCACCTCACACTCAACCCTCAGGATTGACTGATTGAGTCCTCTCCTGAGGGTCTTTTTGTGTCGACGCTAGTGTGTGAGGTGCCTCATGCTAAATTCATTTTGGTGTCATAACGCACACTTTGTTTTTAGCTCTTTCAGGAGGACTCTCATGCGCAAGCTCCTCGGCGTCATCGGCGCCACCTCTCTTGCTTTTACCCTCGCCGCCTGCGGAAGCGATAGCTCCGATAGCGCTGGTGGCTCCAACTATGTTCGCGTTCTAGGCACTGAGCCGCAGCAGGGGCTCATCCCCGCGATGACGAATGAGAACGGCGGCGGACGCATCGTCGACATGCTGTATTCCGGGTTGGTGTACTACGACGCCGAGGGCAACGTGCACAACGAGATGGCGGAGTCCATCGACAAGGAAGGGGAGAAGACCTACAAGGTCACGCTCAAGCCGGACCTGGAGTTCTCCGATGGTTCTGCCGTAACTGCAGATACCTTTGTCGATACGTGGAACTACGCGGTGGCCAATGAGCAGCTCAACGAGAGCTTTTTCTCCTCCATCAAGGGATACGGGGAAGGCGTCAAGGAGATGGAGGGCCTCAAGGTCATTGATGAGCGCACCTTCACCATTGAGCTGACGCAGCCGGAGAGCGATTTCCCAAGCCGTTTGGGCTACAACGCTTACTTCCCGGTTCCTGCAGCCGCACTTGAGGACCCGAAGTCTTTCGGCGAGACCCCGGTATCGAATGGCCCGTACAAGATCAAAGAATGGACCCACAACCAGAACCTGATCATCGAGCCCAACCCGGAATACAAGGGCGACCGTGCTGCACAAAACGACGGCATTGAGTTCGCCTTCTACGCTGACTCCAACGCCGCGTACATGGACCTGTTGGCGAATAACCTCGATGTCCTCGAAGCCATTCCGTCCTCTGCCTTCGGAAGCTATGAGCAGGACCTGGCCGGTCGCCAGGAAACCAAGCCGGCTGCTACTTACCTGGAGATGTCCATCCACATGGAGACGCCACATTTCAGTGGGGAAGAAGGCGCGCTGCGCCGCAAGGCAATCTCGATGGCTATCAACCGCGAGGAAATCGCGGAGACCATCTTCCACGGCACCCGCACACCGGCCCGCGAGTTCACCTCACCGGTCCTGAACGGCTACAACGACAGCCTGCCCGGTTCGGAGAACCTGGACTATAACCCGGAGGAGGCGAAGAAGCTCTGGGCGGAGGCCGATAAGAAGTACGGTGCTTTTGAAGGCTCGTTCCCCATTAACTACAACACCGATGGCGACAACAAAGATTGGGCCGATGCCGTAGCCAACAACATCAGCAACGCGCTGGGAATTCAAGCCGTGGGGAACCCCTACCCGGACTTCAAGTCCTTCCGCGATGCCTACCGCAGCGAGCGTATGGACGGTGCCTACCGCACGGCGTGGTTCGCCGACTATCCCTCCATGGGTAATTTCCTTGGGCCAAACTGGCTCTTCCGGTTTTAGAGTGCGTAGCGGGG